>DASQXF010000135.1:0-10274 GCA_035639895.1 Xanthobacteraceae bacterium | reverse complement strand
TCGCCGTTGGTTATGCGGATGGCTTCTTGCGGTCGGCCGCTGCTGCCAGGAGCAAGCCGGCGGCCGAGGTCATCGTCGCCGGCAAGCGCTGTCCCATTGCCGGTCGCGTGTCGATGGACGTGCTCGCCGTCGACGTCACCGATCTTCCCGATGGTACGGTGCGCCGCGGCGACTTTGCCACCTTAATCGGCGGCCGCATGAGCGTGGACGATCTCGCCGCCGGGATGGGGACGATTGGCTACGAGGTCCTCACCCACCTCGGATGGCGCTACCATCGCGTTTACAAAGGCGGATGATTCGGGGCCGGCATAGGTCCCGAGCAAGCCACCAGGAATGGTTTCAGGGCGCACGGCATCCGCACAAAACCGTGCAATTAGCGCCGCATCATGGCCCGTCGCGAAACGAGCTTCATTTGCCAGAACTGCGGGGCGGCCTATGGTCGCTGGCAAGGCAAATGCGACGCCTGTGGCGAATGGAATACGATCGCCGAGGAGAGTTCCGCCCTACAGGTGCCCGGACGCACCCCGCGCAAGGGGCGGCTCTTTGCGCTCGAACCGCTCGCGGGCGCCGCACAAGACGCGCCGCGCCTGGCGTCGGGGCTCGTCGAATTCGATCGTGTGACCGGCGGCGGTTTCGTGCGCGGCTCGGTCTTGCTGCTCGGCGGCGATCCCGGCATCGGCAAGTCGACGCTGCTCATTCAGGTGACCGCCACGCTCGCGCGCGCGGGCCACCGCGCCATCTATATTTCGGGCGAAGAAGCGGTGGCGCAGGTGCGATTGCGCGCCGAGCGGCTCGGCCTTGCGCGGGCGCAAGTGGAACTGGCAGCCGAGACGTCGGTTGAGGACATCGTAGCGACGCTCGGCGAATGGGCAAGCCCGCGTCTCGTTATTGTCGACTCGATCCAGACCATGTGGACCGACCTGGTCGAGGCCGCTCCCGGCACGGTGACGCAGGTGCGCGCGAGCGCACAGGCGCTGATCCGGTTCGCCAAGCGCTCCGGCGCGGCCGTGATCCTCGTCGGCCATGTCACCAAGGACGGCCAGATCGCCGGACCGCGCGTCGTGGAACATATGGTCGACGCGGTGCTTTCCTTCGAAGGCGAAGGCTCGCACCAGTTCCGCATCTTGCGGGCGGTGAAGAACCGCTTCGGCCCGACCGACGAAATCGGCGTGTTCGAAATGACGGGAGGGGGGCTGCGCGAGATCGCCAACCCCTCCGAACTCTTTCTATCCGAGCGCGATCTCGGCTCGCCCGGCACCGCAGTCTTCGCCGGCATCGAAGGAAGCCGCCCGTTGCTGGTCGAAATTCAAGCCCTGGTCGCTCCGACCTCGCTCGGAACGCCGCGGCGCGCGGTGAACGGCTGGGATCAGAATCGGCTGGCGATGATTCTTGCCGTTCTCGAGTCCCACTGCGGCGTGCGCCTCTCGAGCCACGACGTCTACCTCAATGTTGCCGGCGGCTTGCGCATCCAGGAACCGGCGGCCGATCTTGCCGCCGCGGCGGCGCTGGTTTCCTCGCTGGCCGATGCGCCGTTGTCGCCGGATGCCGTCTACTTCGGCGAAATCTCGCTCTCGGGCGCGATCCGGCCGGTCGCACAGGCCCCGGCGAGACTCAAGGAGGCGCAGAAGCTCGGCTTTGCGCGCGCGATTCTTCCCGAGGCCGCGCGCGCGGAAGCGACGGGCGAGCTGGGCCTGTCGCTTAAGCCCGTGAGCAGCCTCGCGAGCCTAGTGGCCGACATCGCTGCATGGCCGGCGGACGCCCGGGGACGCACCCGGCGTGCCGGGCAAGAAGGCGGGTGACGGCGCGTCCCCGTCCAGCTATACAGCGCCCGAAAACTGCCGACTCCCAGCGGGGCTGCGTCGGGCCGGGCCTTCGGGCAGAAACCGCAGGAACATTAATAAGTTGAGACGATCCTTCGGCGGGGCTTGCGGACCAAGCGGGAGGTGCGGAGGTTGGTGCGTTTCCATTCGCCGATTCGGCCGGCGGCGTTCTGACGGTGCGGAGCATTCGGATTTATGCCCATCACCCTGCTCGACATCATCCTGATCGGCGTCATGCTGATTTCCGGGCTGCTCGCCATGATCCGCGGCTTCATGCGCGAGATCCTGTCGATCACGGCTTGGGTCATCGCAGCGGTGGCGACGCTTTACTTTTATGCCAAGCTGCTGCCACTCGCGAAGTCCTACTTCAACAACGACATGGTCGCAGCCGCGGTGGTGGTCGGCGGCACGTTCTTGGTGACGCTGCTGATCGTGTCGGTCATCACGGTCCGCTTCTCGGACATGGTGCTGGACAGTCGCATCGGCGCGCTCGACCGGACTCTCGGCTTTCTGTTCGGCCTCGCACGCGGGCTAATCATCGTGGTCATCGCTTTTCTGTTCTTCGCCTGGCTGGTGCCCGACCGCAGCCAGCCCGAGTGGGTGCGCAGCGCAAAGTCGCGCGTCGTGCTGCAGGGGACCGGCGACTGGCTGATGTCGATGTTGCCGGATGACCCGGAAAGCACCATCTTGAAACGGTTGAAGAAGCCGAAGCTGGACGAGGACGAGTCGGCAGCAGGTCAGCGCTCGGGTCTCGATGCTCCCAGCGAGGCAGCCGGCTACGACGCGTCCGACCGGGCCGGCCTGCGGGAGTTGACCCGCGGCAAGGCGCGGTGACCATGCCGCGACATTCATGAGGAGGTGAGATGACCGAAACTCGAAGCGATGCCGGGCTCGACCTTGACGGCGACCGGCTGCGTGAAGAGTGCGGCGTCTTCGGCATATTCGGACACGCGGACGCGGCTGCCATCACCGCGCTCGGCCTGCACGCGCTCCAACACCGCGGGCAAGAAGCCGCCGGCATCGTCTCTTTCGATGGCAAACGCTTCCATTCCGAGCGGCGGCTGGGGCTCGTCGGCGACAACTTCTCCCGCCGCGAAGTGATCGAGCGCCTGCCTGGATTGTCGGCGATGGGCCACGTGCGCTACTCGACCACCGGGGAGACCATCCTGCGCAACGTGCAGCCGCTGTTCGCGGAACTTGACGGCGGCGGCTTTGCCATCGGGCATAACGGCAATCTGACCAACGGGCTCACCTTGCGCCGGCAGCTGGTGCGCGACGGCGCCATCATGCAGTCGACCTCGGATACCGAGGTCATTCTGCATCTCGTGGCCAATGCCAAGCGTAACCGTTTCATCGACCGCTTCATCGAAGGGCTGCGCCAGCTCGAAGGCGCCTACGCTTTTGTCGGACTCACCAACAAAAAGCTGATCGGCGCGCGAGACCCCCTCGGCATCCGTCCGCTGGTGATCGGTAAACTCGATAGCTCGCCGATCCTTGCTTCCGAAACCTGCGCCCTCGATATCATCGGCGCCAAGTATGTGCGCGACGTCGAGAACGGCGAAGTCGTTGTGTTCGATGACGAGGGCATGCATTCGCACAAACCGTTCCCGCCCATGGCGCCGCGGCCCTGCATCTTCGAGTACATCTATTTCTCGCGTCCGGATTCGGTCGTCGGCGGCCGCAACGTCTATGACGTGCGCAAGACGATGGGCGCGCAGCTCGCCCGCGAGGCGCCAGCGGACGCCGACGTGGTCATCCCGGTTCCCGATTCCGGCGTTCCGGCAGCCATCGGTTATGCCCAGCAGTCGGGCATCCCTTATGAGCTCGGCATCATCCGCAACCACTATGTCGGGCGCACGTTCATCGAGCCGAGCCAGCACATCCGCCAGCTCGGCGTGCGCCTCAAGCACAGCGCCAATCGCGCGGTCGTCAACGGCAAGCGCATCGTGCTCATCGACGATTCCATCGTGCGTGGGACGACGTCGGTGAAGATCGTACAGATGATGCGCGACGCCGGCGCCGAGGAGGTGCACTTCCGCATCGCGTCACCGCCGATCACCCACTCCGACTACTACGGCATCGACACACCCGAGCGCGACAAACTTCTGGCGGCGACGCACGACCTCGAGGGCATGCGGCGTTTCATCGGCGCGGATTCGCTGGCCTTCCTGTCGGTCGAGGGCATCTACCGGGCTATGGGCTACGAGCAGCGCGATCCGCTGCGGCCGCAGTTCACCGACCACTGCTTCACCGGCGACTATCCGACCGCGCTAACCGACCGCACCGGGCAGGAGGCATCGCCGCGACAATTGTCGCTGCTCGCCGAAGCGAGTTGACGCGAAGCTCGCAAACGGGCGCAGCGGGTGGTTCCGAGCTGAATTACCGCCATTTGAAATCGTCAAATCCGGGCACTATGGAGTCCGGCGCTCGCTTCGTTCGACCGCAATGACGAGAGAGAGCCGATGCCGCCTCCCCTTGCCGGCCGTATCGCGCTAGTTACCGGCGCCTCGCGCGGCATCGGCTACGCCACCGCACTCGCGTTGGCGAAGGCAGGGGCGCATATCGTCGCGCTCGCGCGCACCGTGGGTGGCCTCGAGGAACTAGATGATGCGATCAAGGCCGCGGGCGGATCGGCAACGCTGGTGCCGCTCGATCTCAAGGATTACCAAGGCATTGACCGGCTCGGCGTCGCGTTGCACGAGCGTTTCGGACGGCTCGATGTGCTGGTCGGCAATGCCGGCATTCTCGGGCCGCTTTCGCCGCTCGACCACGTCGAAGCGGCGGCCTGGGACGAGGTGATGGCGGTCAACGTCACCGCCAACTGGCGGCTCATTCGGGCCCTGGATCGGCTGCTGAAATTGTCCGACGCCGGACGCGTCGTGTTCGTCTCCTCGGGTATTGCGAGCCTGGCATTGGCCTATTGGGGCCCCTATGCCGTCTCCAAAGCCGCGCTCGAAGCGCTGGCGCGCACCTATGCGGCGGAAACTGCCACTACCAACATTCGCGTCAACCTGTTCACGCCGGGGCCGATCCGCACCCGCATGCGCGCTCAGGCATTTCCGGGCGAGGATCCGATGACGCTCAAGACACCGGACATGGTGGCGGAAAAAATCGTCGAGTTGTGCCTGCCGAGCATGCAGGAGAGCGGCAAGCTCTACGCCTATTCGCAGGACGGATTTCTCGCCTTGCGCCCATCGGCTTAATACGGGGAGGCAGCGGCTCATGAAGATTTCAATACTGGATGATTATCACGACACCCTGCGTAGCCTCCGGTGCTTTACCAAGCTCGCGGGGCACGACGTCACCATCTGGAATGATCACGTCCAAGACACCAACGCGCTCGCCGAACGTCTGAAGGACACCGAGGTCCTCGTACTCATACGCGAACGGACGAAAATTCGCGCGCCGCTGCTTGAACGTCTGCCCAATCTCAGACTCATCAGCCAGCGCAGCGTCTATCCGCACATCGATATTGACGCCTGCACCCGGCGGGGCGTGATCGTGTCCTCGAACCAGCATCCGGGAAGTCCATCCTATGCAACTGCGGAGTTGACATGGGCATTGGTGCTTGCGGCGATGCGTCAGATTCCCCAGCAGATGTCCGCTCTCAGGGCGGGAAAGTGGCAGATCGGTGTCGGCAGCACATTGCGCGGCAAGACGCTTGGCATCTACGGCTACGGCAGGATCGGCAGCGTTGTCGCCGGTTACGCCAGCGCCTTCGGCATGAAGGTATCGGTGTGGGCGCGGGAAGCATCTCTGGCGCGAGCGCGAGCCGATGGCCATGCGGCTGCGCGCAGCAAAGCGGCATTCTTCGAACAATGCGACATCATCTCGTTACACATGCGCCTCGTGGAGGGAACCCGCGGCATAGTCACCGCCGCTGACCTCGCCCGCATGAAGCCAACAGCTCTGCTGGTCAATACCAGTCGCGCACCGCTGATCGAGCCTGGTGCCTTGGTGCACGCTCTGCGCGCGGGGCGCCCCGGCATGGCGGCGGTTGACGTCTACGAAGAGGAACCGGTTCTGGACTCGGCTCATCCCTTGCTGCTGATGGAAAACGTCGTCTGTACGCCGCACATCGGTTATGTGTCTCGTGACGAGTACGAAATTCAGTTCGCCGATATTTTCGACCAAATCACCGCCTATGCTGCGGGCACGCCCATTAACGTAGTCAATCCGGAAGTCCTGGTAACCCGACCCAAGCGCGGCCTCTGAACGCCGCGTCATTCCCCTTCGAGAAAACGGCGTGCTGCGCCGTTCACTCTCTTGCGAAGGTGATGGACGGCTATTGCTTGGCGCGTTTCGCGTAGGGATTTTTCTTCTCGCGTAACGCGAGCCGAATTGGTGTGCCGGGCAGGTCGAAAGTTTCGCGCAGACTGTTGACGAGATAGCGGCGATAGGCGTCCGGCAAGGCATCGGGACGGCTCATGAACAGCACGAAGCTTGGCGGCCGGGTCTTCGGCTGAGTGATGTAGTCGAGCCGGATGCGCCGGCCCGAAGCCGCCGGCGGGGGATGGGAGGCGATGACCTCGCCCAGCCAACGATTGAGCGCGCTGGTTCCCACGCGTCGATTCCAGATTCCATGCGCCTCGACGACCGCTTGCATCAGCCGGTCGAGCCCCTCGCCGGTGAGGCCCGAGACGGCAACGACCGGCACGCCCTTGACCTGCGGTAGCCAGTGATCCGCTTCCTCGCGCAAGTTTTTCATGGCGCCCGGGCGGCGTTCGACCAGGTCCCATTTGTTCATGCCGATGACCAGCGCACGTCCCTCGCGCGCGATGAGATCGGCGATGCGAAGGTCCTGCTCCTCGAACGGCTTTTCTGCGTCCATCAGCAAGACCACCACTTCGGCAAAACGGACCGCCTGGAGCGCATCCGCCACGGAGAGCTTCTCGAGTTTGCCTTCCACGCGCGCACGGCGCCGTAGTCCTGCAGTGTCGTGAACGCGGAAGGGACGATCCCGCCATCGCAAGTCGACCGCGATGGCGTCGCGGGTGATGCCGGCCTCTGGTCCGGTCAGCAGCCGCTCCTCACCGAGCAGCCGATTGACCAGCGTGGATTTTCCAGAATTGGGACGGCCGACCACCGCGATGCGGATCGGCCTCGCTTCGGCCCCCCTCGGTTCGCTGTCGTCGGCGAGCTGTTTTGCCTCGCTCGCAGGCGCCGTGGCATCGGGCAGCGCCGCGCGCAATCCGGCATAAAGGTCGGCGAGGCCTTCGCCGTGCTCGGCGGAAATCGCAATCGGCTCCCCCAAACCGAGCTCGTAGGCCTCCAAGACGCCGGCCTCGCCAGCGCTACCCTCGCTCTTGTTGGCAATAAGGATTGCGGGCTTGCCCGATTTGCGCACGAGATCGGCAAAGGCACGATCGGCCGGCGTCGAGCCTGCGCGCGCGTCGATGAGGAACATCACCGCATCGGCAGCGGCGATCGCAGCCTCCGTCTGCTCCTGCATGCGGGCGGTCAGGGTCTCCGCTGCTGCCTCTTCGAGGCCCGCAGTGTCGATCGCGGTGAAGGTGAGATCGCCGAGCCGCGCTTGCGCTTCGCGCCGATCGCGAGTCACGCCGGGAAGATCATCGACCAGGGCCAGGCGCTTGCCGACCAGGCGGTTGAACAGCGTCGACTTGCCGACGTTCGGCCGTCCGACAATGGCGACCGTGAAGCTCATGACCACGGACAGCGAGTTAGGACCGCGCTCTCTTGCGCCGCGGCAACGAGGAGCGCAATCAGCGTGGCGCAGGCGGATCGGGCCAGGCGACGGCCCCGCCCGACGGCTGCGCCGAACTGGGCCAGGCGCCGGCCGCCGGCTGCTTTTGCATCGGCGGAGGATCAGGCCACTGGACCTGCGATTGCGCCTGGGCGGGCTGACCGGCAGTCGATGTCGATTCCTCTTTCGGCTTGGCGACGACCTTTGGTTTCGGTTTCGGCTTTGCCTTGGCTTCGGGTTTGGGCTCCGCTGGCGCGGCCTGCGCAGTCGACTGGCTCTCCTCCGCGTGATCGGTTGGCTCATAGCCTTTGACCAGTTCCTTCGGCACGCCTTGCGGCACGCCTGGGGTGCCTTCCGGGAATACCGCCTTGCGCTCGCCGGGGAGCCGTTTCTTGGTGCTGAAAAAATCGTGGTCCATGATGCTCGTTGGATCGAAGCCCTCGCAACCGCCGAGCGCGAGCCCGAGCGACAGCGTCACGATCATCAAACCAGTGCGCGCGAAGCGATTCATGCCCCTCAACCTTTGCTCGCGCCTGAGCCTACCGCCATCAGCATCTCGACGCGGGAGCGCGTGGCGGCGGGCGTCTGCGCATCCGTCATGATCAGGTCGAACCACCGTTTGGCCGCCGTTGTATCGCCGGCGCGCCAGGCGGCGAGCACCAGGAACTCGCGCGCGGTGTGGCGGAACGTGCGGTCATTGGCGGCAAGCGGCTCAAGCCGCCGCTGTGCCTCCGCCAAGGCGCCTGTATCGATGAGGAGTGCAGCCGCACGCAGTGCGGCCAAATCCTGCAGCACCGGGCCGACCGCACGATCAGCGGTGATTTGGTCGTAGGCTGCGATTGCGGCCTTGGCATCGCCCTGGGCGAGCTCGGCCGCTTCGCGCATGCGCGCGAGATGCCGGTAGCCGGCCGTGCCGTCCGCGGCAATTTTAGCGAAGGCGGCCTCGGCCTCGCCGCGTTTGCCGGTCTCGGCGAGCGTGGCGGCAGCCTCGAAGGCGGCGCCGGTCTCCGCAGCCTTCTTGGCCTCCCACCACATGTAGGCGCGCCAAGCTGCAACGGCCGCGACCAGCAAGACGGCGGCCGCGACAACATAGTTGCCGTAGCGGTCCCACAGCTTTTTGAGCTGTTCTCGCCGAACTTCCTCGTCGACTTCCCGAAAGATATCGGACACGAACCGCCCCAACCCGCTTTCCCAAGCTGGTAGGCGGATAGCCTATTGATGTGGCACAGGCAAGGCAAAGCCGGCTCACGGGCCTGGGCAGTAAGCGCCTGGACGCGCAGATTATTTCGGCTTTGGACGAAGCGGGTAGACGTGCTCCGGGGCGGGAAACGTGCGGGCGCGAACATCGGCCGCGTAGGCTGCGACTGCCGCCTCAATGGAAGGACCAAGCTCGGCGTAGCGCTTCACGAATTTCGGCACGCGCGGGGAGAGGCCGAGCATGTCCTCGAGCACGAGGATTTGACCGTCGCAGGCCACGCTTCCACCGATGCCGATGGTCGGGATTTCGACCGCGGCCGTGATGCGGTGGGCGAGCGGCTCGGCCACCGCCTCAATCACCACCGAGAAGGCACCCGCTTGCGTGACCGCGCGCGCGTCGCCCTCGATCGGCCCCCAGTCGTCCTCGCTGCGGCCTTGCGCGCGGAACGAGCCGATGGCGTTGATGGACTGCGGCGTGAGCCCGATATGCCCCATGACCGGAATGCCGCGCTCGACCAGAAAAGCGATGCTTTCGGCCATGCGGCGACCGCCCTCGAGCTTGATCGCTCCGCAGCCCGTCTCCTTCATCACTCGCGCAGCCGACATGAAGGCTTGCTCCTTGGATGCCTCGTAGGAGCCGAACGGCATGTCGACCACGACGAGAGCTCGCTTCGATCCGCGCATCACGGCGAGCCCCTGCAAGATCATCATGTCGAGGGTGACCGGCACCGTCGTTTCGAGCCCGTGCATGACCATGCCGAGGGAATCCCCGACCAGGATGAGATCGCAGTGACGATCGAGCAGCCGCGCGGTGTGCGCATGATAGGACGTGAGCGAGACGATCGGCTCGCCGCCCTTCCGTGCGCGGATATCGGGCGCTGTCAGTCGCTTGATTTCATCTCGTGCCGACATTCGCCAAATCCTAATGCGCCGGCGTGCCGAAGACCGCGACGCCGACGACGATGGGATGAAAGACGAAGCCGAGCGCGAGGTAGAGGATGGTGCCAAGCACGAGTGCGATGGTGTCGTTGCGATGCCCGCCGACCGGGATCGCCGGCGCGCCGGGATCGCTACGGTGCTTGAGCGTGATGCGATCGTAGACCGCCCAGACGAGAAAGGAGCCGAACAGCACGATCGAGCCGAGGTCGCCATTCGAGAGGAGGTGCGCCACTGCCCAGGTCTTCACGCCGACCAGCATGGGATGCTTGAGCGCACGCCATATATTGCCCCGGCTATAGGCCGCAACCACACTGATGCTCGCCGGCCACATCAAAATCTGTGTGACGTAATAGGTCCATGCCGGCGGAGACCACAAGTTGATCCAGCCGGTCGCCCGATACTGCCCGAAGCCGTAGGCGATCAGGATGAGCCCAGCGAAGGAAACGAGCGACATCACTCCCTTGTAGGGGCCTTCCCCGATCCGCTTGATCGCCGCCGCGCGCGGTGAGCGCAATGTCACGAAGACGTGTGCTGCGAAGAACAGCGCCAGTCCGAGCACAAGAATAGCCAGACCCATGGGTCCTCCGGTCGAGCCTCGCAGAAATCCCTATCGC
>DASQXF010000134.1:0-4556 GCA_035639895.1 Xanthobacteraceae bacterium | reverse complement strand
CGGGTCGTGACCCGCACCATGTCGCCAGGCTTGATGCCGAGCTTGACGATGGTGCCGCGCGAAAGATTGGCGACCGCACCCGGCTCGAGCGCGTCGAGCGTCGAGGCGCGCCGCGTCATGGCGCCGGTATGCCAATGCTCGAGCTGGCGGCCGGTCGAGAGCACGAACGGGAATTCGGCGTCCGGCCGCTCGTCCGGCGGCAGGATCTTGGCTGGCACCAGCTTGCCGCGGCCGTCCTGGGTGGGGAAGCGATCGCTGAACACCACGTCGTGGCCAGGCTTGTCCGGCGCATCCGAGGGATAGGTGACCGCGCTCTCCCGCTCGACGCGCTCCCACGAGATGTTGTCGAGCGCCGGCATCAGCGAGGCCATTTCGGCATAGATCTCGCTCGGGTGCCGGTAGTTCCAGTTCATGCCAATGCGGCGCGCAATCTCCTGGGTGATCCACCAGTCGACCTTGGCTTCCCCTGGCAGCGGCAGCGCGCGCCGCCCCATCTGCACCTGGCGATTGGTGTTGGTGACCGTGCCGTCCTTCTCCGGCCAGGCCGAAGCGGGCAGGATGACGTCGGCGAAGGCAGCGGTCTCGGTGAGGAAGAGGTCCTGCACCACCAGATGCTCGAGCGCAGCGAGCGCCTCGCGCGCGTGGTTGAGGTCGGGGTCCGACATCGCCGGATTTTCGCCGAGGATGTACATGCCTTTGATTACGCCGGCATGCACCGCCTTCATGATCTCGACTACGGTGAGGCCGCGCTTGGGGTCGAGCTTGGTGCTCCAGGCCTTTTCCACGCTGGCGCGGATCTCCGGGTTCTCCACCGAGCGATAGTCCGGGAAGAACATCGGGATGAGACCGGCGTCGGAGGCGCCCTGCACGTTGTTCTGCCCGCGCAGCGGATGCAGCCCCGTGCCGGGCCGGCCGATCTGCCCGCAGATCAGCGCCAGCGCGATCAGGCAGCGCGCATTGTCGGTGCCATGCACGTGTTGTGACACGCCCATGCCCCAGAAGACGATCGCGGACTTCGCCCGCGCATAGCTGCGCGCCACCGTGCGCAATGTGTCGGCCGGAATGCCGCAGATCGCCGCCATCTCCTCGGGCGTGAACTCCTTGATGTGCTCGACGAAGGCCTTGAAGTTTGCGGTCTGTGCCTCGACGTATTGCCGGTCGTAGAGGCTTTCGGTCACGATGGTATTGAGAATGCCGTTGAGCATCGCGACGTCGGTGCCGGGCTTGAATTGCAGCATGTGGGTGGCGTGACGCTTGAGCGCCTGGCCGCGCGGGTCCATGACGATGAGCTGCGCGCCGCGCTTGGCCGCCTGCTTGAAGAAGGTGGCTGCGACCGGATGGTTCTCGGTCGGATTGGCCCCGATGACGATGATGACGTCGGAATTCTTGCACTCGTTGAACGTCGCGGTGACCGCGGCCGAGCCGATCGTCTCGAGAAGCGCGGCGACCGAGGAGGCGTGGCACAGCCGCGTGCAGTGATCGACGTTGTTGGTGCCGAAGCCGGCGCGCACCAGCTTCTGGAACAGATAAGCCTCCTCGTTCGAGGCCTTGGCCGAGCCGAAGCCGGCGAGCGCGGGCGAGCCGTCGCGATCGCGGATCGTCTTCAGTCCCGCGGCGGCGCGGTCGAGGGCTTCCTCCCAGGTGGCTGGGCGGAAATGGCTCCAGGGATTGGCGGGATCGACGCTGTCGTGGGCGTGCTTGGGCACGCCGTCCTTGCGAATGAGCGGCTGCGTCAGCCGGTGCGGATGGCTCACATAGTCGAAGCCGAAGCGGCCTTTGACGCAGAGCCGGTTCTCGTTCGCCGGTCCGTTGCGGCCGCTCACGTAGAGAAGCTTATCGTCCTTGATGTGGTAGGTGAGCTGGCAGCCGACCCCGCAATAGGGACACACGCTGTGCACCTCGCGGTCCGGGAACTGGGTGCGCACGTTCGCCTTGTCAACGAGGGTCGCGGGCATCAGCGCGCCGGTCGGGCAAGCCTGCACGCATTCGCCGCAGGCGACGCAGGTCGACTCTCCCATCGGATCGTCGAAGTCGAACACGATCTTCTCGCCGTAGCCGCGGCCGGCCATGCCGATCACGTCGTTGACCTGCACCTCGCGGCAGGCGCGGACGCAGAGATTGCACTGGATGCAGGCGTCGAGATTGACGGCCATCGCGGGATGACTGCGGTCGGGGACCGGCCCCTCGCGGCGCGGAAACCGGCTCGCAGCAACGTTCTGGCGTTCTGCGGTCAGCCAGAATTCCGATCGCGGATCGTGCGCCACGTCCTTGGGCGGCTGATCCGTCAGCAACAGCTCGACGACCATGCGCCGCGCCGTTTTGGCGCGATTGGTCTGCGTCTTGACCTGCATGCCGGGCGTCGGCGTGCGGATGCAGCTTGCCGCGAGCACGCGTTCGCCCTCGATCTCCACCATACAGACGCGGCAGTTGCCGTCGGGGCGATAGCCGGGCTTGGGCAAGTAGCACAGGTGCGGCAGCTTGATGCCGAGGCGGCGCGCGGCGCGGAAGATCGTCTCGCCGGCGCGAATGTCGATCTCGCGACCGTCGATGGTGAAGGTATTGGGCTTGTCGCCTGAGTTTGCGCTCATTGATTCACCGTGTCCCCGCGAAAGCGGGGACCCATCGTGCCACACACCCAAGCCTCTGGAATATGGGTTCCCGCTTGCGCGGGAACGACACTTGAACGGGCCGCAACATCTTCATCACCAACTCCCGAGCGGCTTCTCCAGCTCCTCCGGAAAATACTTGAACACGCTCAGCAGCGGATTGGGCGCAGCCTGACCGAGACCGCAGATCGAAGCGTCGCGCATAGCGTCCGAAAGTTCCGTCAACAGGGCCTTGTCCCAGGGACCGGTTGCCATCAGCTTGACCGCCTTCTCGGTTCCCACTCGGCAAGGGGTGCATTGGCCGCAGCTTTCATCCTCGAAGAAGCGCATCAGATTGAGCGCCACCGCCTTCATATCGTCCTTGTCGGACAGGACGACAACCGCGTGTGACCCGACGAAGCAGCCGTATTGTTCCAGCGTCCCGAAGTCGAGCGGCACGTCCGCCATCGCCGCCGGGAGGATCCCGCCCGAGGCGCCGCCGGGCAGATAAGCCTTGAAGCGGTGCCCCTCCTGCATCCCGCCGCAATACTCCTCGATCAGCTCGCGCGCGGTGATACCGGCGGGCGCCAACACCACGCCGGGTTTTTTGACGCGCCCCGATACCGAGAAGCTGCGCAACCCCTTGCGATCGTGCCGGCCGTGCGAGGTGAACCATTGCGCGCCCTTCTCAACGATGTCGCGCACCCAGTAGAGCGTCTCCACGTTCTGCTCCAGTGTCGGGCGGCCGAACAGGCCGACCTGCGCCACGTAAGGCGGGCGATGCCGGGGCAGGCCGCGCTTGCCCTCGATGGATTCGATCATCGCGGATTCTTCGCCGCAGATGTAGGCGCCCGCCCCGCGGCGCAGATGCATTCGCGCGTGCTTGGCGAGCCCGGCCTGCTCGACCTTGGCGATCTCGTCGGCGAGCATCAGCCGCACGTCCGGATATTCGTCGCGGATATAGATGTAGATGTTAGCCGCTTCGACCACCCAGGCCGCGATCAGCATGCCCTCAATGAAGCGGTGCGGATCCTGCTCGAGATAGTAGCGGTCCTTGAACGTGCCCGGCTCGCCCTCGTCGGCGTTGACCGCGAACAGCCGCGGCGCGGGTTCGGCGCGGACCAGCGTCCATTTGCGCCCGGTCGGGAAACCGGCGCCGCCGAGGCCGCGCAGCCCGGCGTCGCTGACCGCCTTGATGATGTCATCGCGCGTGCGCGATCCGGCAAGGCAGGCCTTGAGCAGCGCGTAGCCGCCGTCGCGCACGTAGCGTTCGAAATCATTGGGCGTGGGATAGGCGTGAGCATGCGCGCCGCGGGCAACCGCCGCCTCCACGTTCTCTACGGTCGCCCCTGTCACCTGCAGGTGGCCCACCGCGCAAGCAGGCGCGCGGTCGCAAGCCCCCATGCAGGGCGCGCGCACCACGCGCACATCGGGCCCGAGCCGGTTGGGCAGGGTGCGCAAGAGATGCTCGGATCCCACCATGGCGCAGGAGAGCGAATCGCACACGCGCACGGTCAACGCGGGCGGTGGCGTCTCGTCTTCCTTCACGATGTCGAAATGAGCGTAGAACGTTGCGACCTCGTAGACTTCGGTGAGCGCGAGCTTCATTTCCTGCGCCAGCGCGGCGAGATGGCCGGCGGAGAGATAGCCGTAGCGGTCCTGGATCAGGTGCAGATGCTCGATCAGGAGATCGCGCCGGCGCTCGCGGTCGCCCAATAGCGCGCACACGTCCGCGAGCGCCTGCGGCTCGACCTGGCGTCCTTTCGGCGTCTTGCGCGGGCGGTTGCGCCGTCCCGGTCCTCCGCGGTCCTCGGTGCGCGCGTTGCTCGGTGATCGGGAACGCCGCCGCGATCTGCTGATCGAGCATCTGCACCTGATCCAGGACCGCTACGGCCATCTCTCCGCCGCCCATCTCGCCGCGCTCGCCGCCGAGATGAAGCTCGCGCTCACCGAGGTGTACGAGGTCGCGAC
>DASQXF010000133.1:0-5971 GCA_035639895.1 Xanthobacteraceae bacterium | reverse complement strand
CCCGGCCAGCATGCCGTTGATCGCGGATTCGATGAGCTTGCTGTCGTCGGGCTTTTCCACATAGTCCGCCCGCACCCGCTCGAACACGTCGCCGAACAGGCTCAGCTGCCGGTAGGTATCGGCGGCGGCGGCTTGTGCGCGTGCCCCGTCGAGCACGATGCGTGGCGGGGTCGCGATCAGCGTAACGGCTACGCCTGCCGCCGCACCGAGGAGAATCAGGGAAGTTTTGCGCATCATCATCCGCGAACCTTCTGGCCTTGATTTACGGCCCACCATGGGCCTGGATCGACGGGTATCCCGTCCTTACGGAACTCCACGTAGAGTACGGGTTGGCTTACGCCGCCCGCTTTGGCAACAGCCGATTGGGCGCCGTCGCCCATCACCGCGACGGGCTCACCCGTCACCACGAATTGCCCCAAATCAACGGATATCCGTTCCATCCCAGCGAGCAAGACATGATATCCGCCGCCGGCATTAAGGATCAAGAGTTGGCCATAATTGCGGAAAGGACCCGCATAAACCACCCATCCGTCGCACGGGGCTGTGATTTGCCCGCCAGCACGGGCGGCGATCGAAACGCCCTTTTCCGTGCCGCCGAGGCCGTCTGCAGCCCCAAATTCCTTGATTCGAGCGCCGGTGACCGGCAACGGTAGCGTGCCTTTGGCGGAAGCAAAGGCCACAGCCGGGCTCAACCGGCCCGGATCCTTGAGGGCGGCGAGGTCCGGCCTGCCACTCGATGCCTTTGCATCCTCACTCGCGCGCGCGGCTGCTCGCGCTGCGCGGGCAGCGGTGTCGAGACCGTGTTCGAGCTTGGCAATGAGTTGATTGAGGTTTTCCGCTTGACGCCCCAGCTGGGCGGCGCGCTGGCGTTCGTCGGCGAGCGCTTGTTCCGCCTCCCCTAAACGCTTCTGACGCTCGTCGATAAACAGCGAAAGGCGCTGGCGTTCATCCGCCAGCACGAACAGATCGCGTGCGAGGCGATCGCGTTCGCCGGCGATCTGCTGGCGCAGGCTCACGAGTTCCGCAAGATCGGCTGCGAGCACTTCGGCTTGCTGTCGCATTTCCGGGAGCACCGCTCCCAGCATCATCGCCGAGCGAACCGATTGCAGTGCGTCTTCGGCCCTGATCACAAGGGCGCTCGGGGCCTGTCGACCGATCCGCTGCAACGCCGCCAGAACCTCGGCGATGACGCCGCGCCGCTGCTCCAACGAAGTCCGCAGCACTTGCTCCCGATCGTCGAGCGGCTCGAGACGCGCCTGCGTTTGCGCGACCCGCTCTTCCACGGCCACCACTCGGGACGCGGTCTCGAGGAGCTGCTGATTGAATTTTCGGCGGTCGTCGCCGATCGATTCGATCTCACGCTTGAGCCGCGCCTCGTTCTCGAGCGTCCTACGCTGCTCGGCGCGGACGGCTTCCAGCTCCTGATCGCGCGCTTTGAGAGTATCCAGGCTTGGGCTAGCGGCTGGAGCTTGCTGGCGCGGCGCTTGCGCCGATGCGGCGGTGAACCCGAGCGGGCAGCCTCCCAAAACCACCAGCATCAGCCACTGAAGGAGGCGAACGGGCAACACGACCTGCATCAATTCGTTCTGCAAAGCGCTTCCGACCCGTAGATAGATAACTACGATTGGCACCGGATTAAGACGTGAAACGAGGCTCGGCGCGGCCGTGGTGCGTAAATGCGTGATTTTGCTTCTTCTTTTCCTGGCTCGCGCGGGAGACAGTCTTCGTTAGACGCGGTGATAGGGATGCCCGGAGAGAATGGTGACGGCGCGGTAGAGTTGCTCCAACAGCATCACCCGAACAAGTTGGTGGGGCCAGGTCGCCGTACCGAAGGCCATGGCAAAATTTGCCTTTTCACGTAGGCTGGGTGCGAGCCCATCGGCAGCGCCGATGATGAACACGACCGCGGGTTTGTTCTGCTGCCGCCAGTCTTGCAGCCGCCCCGCGAAAGCGGCGCTGCTTATGCTTTCACCGCGTGCATCCAAGATCGCCGTGACGGCGCGTTCCGGGATGAGATTGGCGATGGCGATCGATTCCTCGACCATGCGACGCGCGGTATCCCCGGCGCGGCTCTCCTTGATTTCGACCACGTCGACAGCGCTCAGGCCGGCACTGCGGCCGGCCTCCGCGGCACGCTTGCGATAGCGCTCGGCGAGCTCGCGCTCCGGACCTTGCTTCAGGCGGCCGACGGCTGCGACCACGACGCGCATGCGTGACGATACGCACGGACCGTGTGCCGCCTCAAGCCCTTTACTCTGTTTACGGATGCCGTCCTATTCAACTCGCCCGCTGTCGATGCGGCCGCGTCGGCGCCCACATCCTTTCGAGGTTGTAGAAGGCGCGGACTTCCGGCCGGAAGACGTGGACGATGACATCACCGGCGTCGATCAGCACCCAGTCGCAGTGCGGCATGCCTTCAACCCGCACCTCAGGCAAGCCTGCCGCGGTGAGGTCTTCGATCACGCGATCTGCGACCGAGCCCACATGGCGGTTCGACCTTCCGGAGGTCACAACCATGGTGTCGGCGATCGTAGATTTGCCGGTGAGATCGAGGGTGACGGTGTCCTCGGCCTTCATATCGTCGAGGCGTGCGAGGACTAGGCGGAGAATCTCCTCGGCGTCAGGGCGCACCTTGGAGATGGGTTCGGTGGCGCGCTGGGCGCCAGCCCGCGAGAGTAGTGGGGTCAGGGTTCCTTTCCTTTCGCTGCGTCACTGCCCCGCGCGAAGCGGAGCAAGCCTAAGATAGGCACGGGCGGTTAACGGTTTCAACCTGCCGCCGTTCCGCAATCTCCATAGTGTGGCGCTTTCGCATCAGTACGATGACGGGCAGCGCGCAGTGCGGTCGAGGATAGCGGCGACTTGAGGCCATGGAGGTAGATCCAGGCCGGCGGCCTGCGGTTGGGCAGAGACTTCACCGCCGACTCGGGCAGCCGCGCCCGCGCGAACGCGTGGGCCGCGGGACTGGCGCTGGCATAGAGGCTCGGTCCAAGCCGATCCACCACGGCGATGGGCACCATCGCGGCAATGCCACGCCATCTCTGCCAGCGGTGAAAGCTGCGCAGATTGTCCGCGCCCATGATCCAGACGAAGCGGACGCCCGGACAATGGCGGCGCAGATAGGCGATGGTCTCGTATGTGTAGGGCGTCCCGATCTGCGCTTCGAGGTCGGTGACGGCGATGCGGGGGTGCCGCGCCAGCTTCTCGGCCGCGACGATGCGTTGGGCGAGCGGAGCAAGGCCGCGCGTGTCCTTGAGCGGATTGCCCGGGGTCACTAGCCACCAGATGCGGTCGAGACCGAGCCGCTTCATGGCGAGCAAAGAGGCGCCGAGATGCGCCTCATGCGGCGGATCGAACGTGCCGCCGAACAGACCGATGCGCATGCCGGGGGCGTGAGGAGGTAGCACAATGCGTCCCGCTTGCCCCTCTGCCCTTGCGGGAGCGGGTTGCGGCGCACGCGACGGTTTCACGGCCTGATCTGCCCCGAGCCGCGCACGCGATACTTGAAGCTTGTCAGCTGCTCGACCCCGACCGGCCCGCGCGCATGAAAGCGGCCGGTGGCGATACCGATCTCGGCGCCGAATCCGAATTCGCCGCCATCGGCAAATTGGGTCGAGGCGTTGTGCAAGACGATCGCCGAATCCACCTCGTTGAGGAATTTCTCCGCCGCGGTCTGATCCTCGGTCACGATGGAGTCGGTATGGTGCGAGCCGAACCGCTCGATATGCGCGATCGCGCCATCCACGCCGTCCACGACCTTGGCGGAGATGATTGCATCGAGATATTCGGTCGACCAGTCCTGCTCGTTTGCCGCCTTTACCCGTTGGTCGACTGCCCGGGCGGCTTCGTCGCCGCGCACTTCGCAGCCGGCGTCGAGCAGCATGGTCACAAGCGGCTTGAGATGCGTCGCCGCCGAGGCGCGATCGACGAGCAGCGTCTCGGCCGCGCCACAGACGCCGGTACGCCGCATTTTGGCGTTGAGCACGACCGTCCGAGCCATGTCGAGCTTCGCCGCCTTATCGACGTAGACGTGGCAAATGCCTTCGAGATGAGCGAACACGGGCACGCGCGCTTCCGTCTGCACGCGCGCGACCAGGCTCTTCCCGCCGCGCGGAACGATCACGTCAATTGCGCCGTCGAGTCCCGAAAGCATCATCCCGACCGCAGCGCGCTCGCGCGTCGGCACGAGGGCGATTGCATCTTCGGGGAGCGCCGCCGAGCGTATTCCCTCGATCAGCGCGGCACGAATCGCTTGGTTCGAGCGGTGGCTCTCGGAGCCGCCGCGCAGGATTGCGGCATTGCCGGCCTTGAGGCACAGCGCGGCCGCGTCGGCGGTGACGTTGGGTCGACTCTCGTAGATGATCCCGACAACGCCGATCGGCACGCGCACGCGCTCGATGGTCATGCCGTTGGGCCTCGTCCAGCGCTCCGTCACCGTCCCCACTGGATCGGGGAGCGCGCATACGACCTCGAGGCCGTCGGCCATGGCGGCGACGCGCCGCTCATCGAGCGCGAGGCGGTCGAGAAAGGCGGCCGTAGCGCCGGATGCTTTGGCCTCAGTCATGTCCTCGGCGTTGGCGGCGAGGATCTGCGCCTGCCGCGCACGGATGGCCGCCGCCATTGCCGCGAGCGCTCCGTCCTTTTGCGCCGTGGGCGCCAGCGCCAACACGCGCGCGGAGCTTCTCGCTTGCTCGCCGATCTCACGCATGAGAGCGGCGATGTTAGACCCTTCGACGGTCTTGAGCGGCGCGGTCATGGCGACATCCGTGGTCTGAGCATTTCTCCTATCATGTTCGTGGCAGTCCTGCGAGGCCGCCCATTGTTGCGACATCCGGCGGCAAATGTAATGACAGGCGGGCGCGGGCCAGAGGCTGACGGATGAAGCTCAAGGATCAGGTAGCGGTGGTGACTGGCGCCGGCCGCAACATCGGCGAGGAGATCGCGAAATTGTTTGCGGCCGAGGGCGCCAAGGTCGCGGTCGTCGACATGGACAAGCCACGCGGCGAGCGGGTGGTCGGCGCGATCAGGGGAGCAGGCGGCGAGGCCGAGCTGTTCACTGCCGACGTCTCCAGGCAGAGCGACGTGGCCGCCCTGGTCAATGCTGTGGTCGAGCGCTTCGGCCGTATCGATATTTTGGTCAACAACGTTGCGATCTCGGACAACAAGCACATTTTCGACATCAGCGAGGAGGAGTGGGACCGGGTACTGGCGGTGACGCTCAAGAGCCAGTTTCTGATGGGCAAGCACGTGGGCCTGCAGATGGCGAGGCAGGGCACGGGCGGACGGATCATCAATATCGGTTCGACATCCGGCTTCATGGGCAGGAGCCGCGCGGTCGCCTATTCAGCCGCGAAGGGCGGGGTTGCGAATTTGACCCGCGCCATGGCGGTGCAACTTGCGCCGCACAAGATCAGGGTGAATGCGATCGTACCCAACAAGATCGGCTCTCCGGTCGGCAAGGACGAGTTCGATCCCACACGACCCGTGCCGAACATGGCCAAGCGCCCCGGTCAACCGCAAGAGGCCGCCAAGGCGGTGCTGTTCCTGGCAAGCGAAGATTCTTCCTTCGTGTATGGCGCTAATCTATTCGTCGACGGCGGCGTCTCGGCGATGGATTTGTCGTGATCGGATATATGCGGTCAGTTATCAGGCGAACGCGCCCGACCACCGATTGCTGATCCCTGACCAGTCCAGTTTGGCGCAGCACCTGCGGTCATTGAGCTACCAAAGAAAACGTTTGCCGCCGCGAGCAGTTCCTGAAGTTCCGGTCAGCTACATCATTCAGCTGTATTTCATCGGCCCCTTGCCGGTCCAGTTCGGCGGATTGGTCGCCTTGATGCGGCGCGCCTCTTTCACGAGCTCCTTGACTGCACCGGTGACCGGCAGCGACAGGCCGGCCTTGTCGGTCATCTCGGCGACGACCTGCATGTCCTTCAATGCCCAGGTGAATGAGATCATGTCCCACTCCTTGAGG
>DASQXF010000132.1:0-10197 GCA_035639895.1 Xanthobacteraceae bacterium | reverse complement strand
GCCCCCTCGAGCGCAAGCGGAAAGCTGGTGCCGCGACCGAGATAGAGGACGTTGCGACTTTTGGCGAGATCGCGGGCGAAATGCTCGATCTGGGGCTCGACTGCGAGCGCCTCCGCCATGAGGCGCGGCGTTCCGATCAGGGCGCGCACCATCTTGCTTTCTTCCTCTTCGGACAGCACCCCGCGGGCGCGTCCGGCCGCGATCGCGAGACAGGCGAGCACTGCGAGTTGGCAGGTGAACGCCTTCGTGGAGGCGACCCCGATTTCCGGGCCGGCAAGCGTGGGCATCACGACCTCGCTTTCGCGCGCGATCGTGGAGGTGGGCACGTTTACCACCGAGAGCACATGCTGCTTGTGCTCCTTGGCGTAGCGCAGCGTCGCCAACGTGTCTGCGGTCTCACCTGACTGCGACACGAAGATCGCGAGCCCGCCCGCCGTCATCGGAACCTCGCGGTAGCGGAATTCGGACGCGACATCGATCTCGACCGGCAGGCGCGCAAAAAGTTCGAACCAGTATTTGGCGACCAATCCGGCGTAATAGGCGGTGCCGCAAGCCGAGATCGAGACCCGCTCGAGTGTGCCGAAGTCGAACGGCAACTCGACTGGCAACCGCACGCGTTCGGCGGCCATATCGATATAATGCGCGAGTGTGTGGCCGACGACCTCCGGCTGCTCGTGGATCTCCTTCGCCATGAAATGACGATAATTGCCTTTGTCGACAAGAAAAGCCGAAGCCGAGGATCTGAGCACGGCGCGTTCGACCTTGCTGCCTTTGGCATCGCGGACCTCGACACCTCTGCGCGTGAGCACCGCCGAGTCGCCATCCTCCAGGTAGGAGATCGCGTCAGTGAAGGGGGCGAGCGCCATCGCATCGGAGCCGAGATACATTTCCCCGTCGCCGTAACCGATGGCGAGTGGCGAGCCCTTGCGCGCGCCGATGATGAGATCGTTCTCGCCCGCAAACAGAAAGGCGAGCGCGAATGCGCCCCGCAGCCGGGGCAGCGCAGCCGCTACCGCCTCGGCCGGCGAGCGGCCATTCTTCATCTCCTGCGTCACCAGATGAGCGGCCACTTCGGTGTCGGTATCAGACCCGAACTTTGCGCCCTTCTTCTCCAGTTCATCGCGTAGCTCGCGGAAATTCTCGATAATGCCGTTGTGGACGACGGCGAGCCGCTCGGTGGCATGCGGGTGAGCGTTATGTTCGGTCGGCCGGCCGTGGGTCGCCCAGCGCGTATGGCCGATGCCGATCGTCCCGGCGAGCGGCTCGCGCGCCAGTCTGGCTTCGAGGTTGCGCAACTTGCCCTCGGCACGTCGGCGCGCAAGCTGGCCGCCTTCCAGCGTGGCGACGCCGGCGGAGTCATAACCTCGGTACTCGAGCCGCTTGAGCGCATCGACCAGCAAGGTCGCAACCGGCTCACGGCCGAGAATGCCTACAATTCCGCACATGCGAGTGGCTGCCTCCTAAGCTGACGGCGCAGGATCATATGCCGAGGCGGACATATCGGCGGTCAAGGACAAAACGGAAATCAACTCATGTCTCAACTTCTGACAATTAACGCTAACAGGCCGTCGGTCTCGTCACTTTCGCGGCATGGCTTTCTTGCCCAGCGACATGCGCTCGCGCAACCGCCGCGCCCAGCCCTCCTTGACGACCTGCCGCCCGCGGCCGAGCGCCAGTGCAGCGGCGGGCACATCGTCAGTGATCACCGAGCCCGAGCCCACGTAAGCGCCGTCTCCGATCTTGACCGGCGCCACCAGCGCTGAATTCGAGCCAATGAACGCGTCCTTGCCGATCTCAGTTCGATGCTTTGCCACGCCGTCATAGTTGCACGTGATCGTGCCGGCGCCGACATTGGTCCCGGCACCGACGGTTGCGTCGCCGATATAGCTCAGATGATTGGCCTTGGCGCCGGTTTCGATCAGCGCCTCCTTGATTTCGACGAAATTGCCGACGTGAACGTTTTCCTGCAGGCGCGCGCCGGGGCGCAACCGCGCATAGGGGCCGACCAGTGCACCCTTGCCCACATGCGCCCGCTCGAGGTGGGAGAAGGAGCGGATCACGGCGTTGTCCTCGACCGTAACGCCGGCTCCGAACACCACGAAGGGTTCCACCACCACCTCGCGACCGAACTTGGTGTCCGACGACAAGAACACCGTTTCCGGCGCGACCAGCGTGACGCCCTGCTCCATCGCCGCCTTACGCAAGCGTTGCTGCAGCACGGCGGCGGTCTCGGCCAGCTGAGCGTTGGTATTGATCCCGCGCACCTCATCCTCCTCAGTCTCGATCACCATCGCCTTGCATCCCATGGCGCGCGCGATGGCCACGGCGTCGGTCAGGTAGTATTCGCCTTTGCGATTATCGTTGCCGATCCGCTCGAGGATCGCCAGCGCAGTGGGACCGGCGAACGCCATCAGGCCGCCGTTGCAGAGCTTGATCGCGCGCTCGGCCGGGCTCGCGTCGACTTCCTCACGGATGGCCACGAGCTCGCTGCCTTCGACCACAAGCCTGCCGTACCCCGTCGGGTCCTTGGCACGAAAACCAAGCACTACGACTGCCGCTCCCTGGGCGAGAGCCTCACGAATGCGAGTGAGTGTCTGCGGCCGAATAAGCGGTGTATCGCCGAAAATCACCAGCACTTCCTCCGGCGCACGCGCAATCGCGGCCTTTGCGGCCAGCACAGCGTGAGCGGTTCCGCGCCGCTCCGCTTGCACGAAGATCTCGGCATCGGGCAGGATCCGTTTGGCTTCAGCCGCCACGGCTTCCGCGCCGAGCCCCACCACCACCGCGGCCATGGTGCCGCCCGCGTCGCGCACAGCGTCGAGCACATGGGCCAGCAGCGATCGCCCGGCGATGGCATGCAGCACTTTCGGCCGCGCCGAGCGCATGCGCGTGCCTTCGCCAGCCGCGAGCACAACGGCAAGGCAGGTGCGTTCAAGTGCCAATGGACTCCTCCGCGGCTGAGCGAGCGCCGGCGCCGTCATATCCGAGTGCGCCGCTGCGGAAAAGGTGAAATGCAGGCGGTACCTTCAGCGAGCCAATCGGTGCGTTCGATTCGGCCGCGCGAGATCCTGAACACGTTGGTTGTAGAGCGAACCCACGCGCGGCATACTGCCATTTCCCATGCAGCCCGCGCTATTTCTGCCCACCGCCCGGCAAATCAATTGGCTTCTGCCGATCACTCTGCTCGCCCTCGGCGAGGCGCTCTATCTGCGCTATCTCGCAATCGAATACGCCCCGGTATCCCTCGCCTGTCAGGCCGGCCTTGACACCTGGCTCTGCGCCACCTTTCGGCTCACGATCATCTTGTATAACCACTCGGTGTTCGGCTGGGTGGCGCTCGCTGCAGCTCTACTCAATTTCCTGCGGCCATCGATTCTGTTGGTGGCGCTGGCGCTTGCCGCAAGCGCATTCGGCTTGGTGCTGCACAATGCGAATCTCGCCGGCGTGGCGGTAGCGCTGCTACTGCTCAGCCTGGCGCGTCCTGCGCCTGCAGCAGAGTAAACGCGAGCGCGATCAAAGCGGCTGAGAGCCAGACGGCTTGCCAGTTGGCGAAACTTTCGTTGCAAGCGATGTAGACCGCCGACGCGGCCAGCGTCGCCGCAACCGCGCTCTCGGCCGCTGGGGCCTGCAGATGCCGCTTCCACCTCGCCAGAAGCGTTCCCTTGATCGCGGGCTTTCTCTTGATAACGAGCAAGAGCGGTGCTGTCGCACCGCTGAGCGACGCGAAGGGAAAATCCCGATAGCGGGGATCGAACACGAGACCCAACGCCGCCTGCACCGCGAGGATGGCAAGCGCAATCAGCAGAACGCCCAGGGCGAGCGCCACGGGATTGCGTGGACGTTGCGCCGCGCGACCAAGAATTTGCGCGAAGGTGGGTGCGCTCGTCCCAGATGCCAAGGCGGCAGCACCGATCACCGGCGACGCCAATGCCGCACCCGCCCAGGCGAGCGAACGCAGCCAATCGCCGATCGTCAGGCTCTCGACCGGCACGTTCGCCAACGTCCAGCCGATCAGGAAGCCGGATACGATCGCCATTGCCGCGATCCGCGACCACCAGCCGCTGCCGGCCGCGAGTGCGGTGCGCCTGCGAACGCCGAGTGCGGTTGCAAACACTACGGCCGCGAGCCCTACTCCGCCTGCAGCCTGCCAACGCCAGTGCGGATGATTGGACACGAGGCCGCCCCAGCCGAATTTGGGTTGTCGTTGATAGGCGTCGAACAGACCCCAATGGCCGCCGACGGTTCCCTCGAGCTGGCGCTTCCAGGGCTGGTCATAGGCCTCGATCAGGTTGACGCGATAGTTCTCGCGTTCGGCGTGATCGAGCACCTCGTGCATGGTGCGCGCCTGGTTCACCGGCGAGGGCAAGGCGCCTTCGCGCATGCGGCCGGCGCTCGGCCATCCGAATTCACCTACGAAAACCTCCTTGCCCGGAAAGGCGGCAACCACCCGGGCGCGAATGGCATCGACGTGGGCTGCCGCATTCCGTGCTGGGATCGGAAAGTCTTCCCAATAGGGTAGAATGTGGATCGTGACGAAATCGACCGCGGTGGCCACGTCCCGGTGGCGCAGCCAGAATTCCCATACATCGGCGTAGGTGACCGGCACCGGGACCTGCGCCTTGACCTCGCGAATGGTCCGCACAAGATCAGGCGCCGACATCTCCCCGCGCAGCAGGACCTTATTACCTACGATCACCGCCGCAATCACGTCGGGAAACCGATTGGCCAGCGCAATGGCGGTCTCAACCTGCTTGCGACTGAGCTCGGGGCGGTTCGACAGCCACAAGCCCTGCAGCACTTTCATACCGTGACGCTTGGCGATCTGGGCAATCTGGTCGAGGCCGAAATCCACCGAGTATGTCCGCACGCAATCTGTGATGTGCTTCAATTGGGCTAAGTCTTCGTCGATCTGCCGGGGATCGACCGGAATGTCCGGCCCGAGGGGACTCTGGGATCCCCGGAACGGCGTATACGAGACACAATAAAGCTTCTCGCCCGCGGCCAAGGGGGATGGCGGCATCTGCACGGCGGCCCCGAGCCACGCCCACGCCGTGACGATCGCCGCCGCCGCCACAGCGAAAAGCGCGGTCGCAATGCCCATTGAGATTGCTCGCAGCCCCTACTCGCTGGTAAGCCTCGCTTATCGTGCTCCAACCGCGGTGCCAAGCACCGCCGGCCCGCGTCCGGGGCCTTTTTTCGCGGGAACGGCCTTTGCCTCCTTGGCGTTGGCGTTGGCGGCTGCTTTAATCGGATCGCACCAAGGCCTGCCCCCTGTCGCCGCAATGCTGACCGAATGGGTCGCCATGGGGAGGACGACCGGCCGACCGGCACGGCCTAACAAATCAGGACAACCATGCAACGCTCTAAGATGCGTTTTTTCATCGCCGCCCTCGGCGCGGCGATGTTGTTTGTCGCCCATCCGGCATTTGCGCAGAATACGGAGCAAAAGGCGGGCGATAAGGATAAATCGCAGGCCGGCGAGACCAAGGACGTTCAAAAGAAGATCGACGAGTTTGCCGAAGCCGAGCGGCTTTTGGGGGGGCCGGCGGCCAACCCGGAATGTCTGTGGCTGGGCCGGCGGGTCGTAAGCCTGCTTTGGCGCGATGATCTAGACACGGCGTTTCGTCATCTCGATCTTTACGACCGCTTCGGCTGCCCGGCTGGCCACATCCAGGCGACGTTCCGCTGCCTCGTGCGCCAGGGCAATTTCGATCCGAAGGCGACCGACACTCTCAACAGCCGGGTGCATGGCTGCTGGGTGAACCCGAGCGCCGAGACCCAGGGCACGGCAGCCGTACCTAGCCCTATCACCAACCGCTGACCGAAACGGACCTCGGGCGGGGCTCGGCGAGGTTCGTGCCGGCGCCCACGTCTCCATGTGATGCGGGGCGTCTGATCGGGGACCCACTCCAGTCTGTACGAACGTTCAGCTAGCATCGGCGCTAGCTGTACAAACATTCAGAATGACCGTCTTGTAGTTTCGCAGAAGCAATTTTTTTAGTGCTGTTGTTTGCTTGCCTTGCATCGGCCACGACTGATCTCTACTTGCACGAATGCCTGGTGCCAAGGTACGCTGATGTCGGCCTTGGTTGGACCTAGGGGGCAGGTTCGGGTCTCTGCATTTTGCCCCGCGTGGTTGTCCTTCTATGCGCACCGTCGCTGTCGTGGTGGCGCTCGTTGCCTGCGTGCATGCCGGGTTATGGACACTCTTCCAACGGCAACAGGCAGTGGCCAACGTCGACGCTCCGCTGGCCAGCATTTCTTATTCTCCGTACACGCGATCGCAGCATCCGGACCACGGCGACCGTCCGACACCTGAACAGATCCGCGCCGATCTCAAAATCCTCAGCCCTTATACCCAAGCGATCCGGACCTACACGTCGACCGGCGGCGGCGAGCTAGTGCCGGCGATTGCCGCCGAATTCGGACTCAAGGTCACGCTCGGCATCTGGATCGACAAGAACGAAGATCGCAACGAGCGGGAAATACAGGCTGCCATCGCGCTTGCCCGCCGCTACAGCAACATCAACGCTATCGTGGTCGGCAACGAAACCACGCTACGGGCGGAGAAATCGATTGACGAGCTCATCCGGCTCATCCAGCGCGTGAAACGGCAAAGCCCCGTGCCGGTCACGACCGGCGAAATCTGGACGGTGTGGATAGAGCACCCGGAGCTTGCGTCGGCAGTCGACTTCATCGCCGCCCATATCCTGCCATACTGGGACGGATTCAACGCGAGCCAGGCCATCGACAAGGCCGTCGAGTTCTACACCAAGCTGCGGCAGGTACATCCGGGCAAGCGCGTCGTGATCGCCGAATTCGGCTGGCCCAGCGCAGGCTACAACATGCGCGAGGCCGATCCCGGACGCATCGAGCAGGCCAGCGTCTTGCGCGACTTCGTTTCGCGTGCCGAAGCTTACGGCATCGACTACAACGTCATCGAAGCCTTCGACCAGCCGTGGAAGACTAACGAAGGCGGCGTCGGAATGTATTGGGGCATCTTCGATGCCTCGCGACATATCAAGTTCGCCTGGACAGGGCTGGTGAGCGATCCCGATCATTGGAAAATCGGCGCTATCGCCGTGCTGCTCGGTCTGCTGCTGTCGCTGCCGATTCTGGCACGACGCACCGCCACGTTCGGCGAGGCCAGTACGCTTGCGGTCGCTGCCAACGCGGTCGGCGCCTGGTCCGCGACAGTGTTCGCGTTCTGGCAAACGCACTATTTCGTGCTCGGAGCCGCTTTCGCCCTGGGGCTCGGTATCGTCCTGCTCGCCCCGCTGGTCATGATCGCGCTCGCCCGCATCGAGGAGATCGCGACCATCGTCTTCGGGCGCGGGCCGCGGCGGCTGATCGCGGCCACGCTACCGGCAGTGGAGGGCTTCGCGCCGAAAGTGTCGATCCACGTTCCGGCCCATCGCGAGCCGCCGGAGATGCTGAAGGCCACGCTCGACGCGCTGGCGCGGCTCGACTATCCGAACTTCGAATGCATCGTGGTCATCAACAACACGCCCGACCCTGCGTTTTGGCGGCCGATTGAGGATCATTGCCGCGTCCTCGGCGATCGTTTCAAGTTCATCAACGAGGACAATGTCAGCGGCTATAAGGCCGGCGCCTTGCGGCTTGCCCTCGAACATACCGCTGCCGATGCCGAGATCGTCGGCATCATCGACGCGGATTATGTGGTGCGTGCGGACTGGCTCAAAGATCTGGTGCCCGCCTTCGCCGACCCAAAGGTCGGGATGGTACAGGCGCCGCAGGATCATCGCGACGGCAGTCGCAGCGTCATGCATCACGTCATGAACGGCGAATACGCCGGCTTCTTCGATATCGGCATGGTCCAGCGCAACGAGGCGAACGCCATCATCGTGCATGGCACGATGTGCCTCATGCGCCGTGCCGCGCTGACCTCGGTCGGTGGCTGGTCGAGCGATACCATCGTTGAGGACTGTGATCTCGGCCTACAGGTGCTCGAGCACGGTTGGCAGATTCATTACACCAACCGCCGCTACGGACACGGCCTCTTACCCGATACTTTCGAGGCCTATAAGAAGCAGCGCCATCGCTGGGCTTATGGCGGCTTCCAGATTCTGCGAAAGCATTGGCGTTACCTGCTGCCTCGTGCCGCTGGACTGACGCGCGAGCAGAAGCGCGAATTTGCGCTCGGTTGGTTGAACTGGCTGGGTGCGGAATCGATCGGGGTTGCGGTCGCGATCCTCAATCTCGTCTGGGTTCCCGTTGTCGCTTTTGTCGGCATCGCCATTCCCGACAAGATCCTCACCATCCCGATCCTCGCGGCTTTCGTCGTCACGCTGGCGCATTTCATTTCGCTTTATCGGCTGCGGGTCGCGGTTCCGCCTGCCCAAATGGTCGGAGCGGTCATTGCTGCCATGTCGGTGCAATGGACCGTGGCGCGGGCGGTGGGCTGCGGTGTCTGGAAGGAAACCCTGCCCTTCATGCGCACCGCCAAGGGCGGGGCGACCAGCAAGGGAGCGGATTTCCCGGCATTCTGGGAGGCGGTGCTGGGAGCGCTGCTGCTCATCGGCGCCGTGGTCGTGGTGGCCACGAATTACAAGCAAATCCGCGAGCTCAACATTTTCGCCGCGGTGCTGGTGGTGCAAAGCCTGCCCTTCCTCGCCGCCGTCGCCATGGCGGTGTTGGAAGGCTCGCGCTTCAACGAATTCGCCTATTGGAGGAGCGTCGAGGCCAAGGTCGCGGTCCAACTGCCGCAGCCAGCTGCCGTGGCTGAAGCGCCCGCTGAACAGAAGTCGGTCATCGGTAATCAGTAAACAGCAGCGGCAGTTGGGAGCGGGCTCGCTTGCTGATTACCGGTTCGTCTCACCCCGGCAATGCAGTTTCAATCAGCTTGACCCAGTAAGAGGCCCCGAACGGGATCGCCTCGTCGTTGAAATTGTAGGCCGGGTGGTGCAATCCGGCGCTGTCGCCGTTGCCGACGAAAATGAAGGCGCCGGGCCGCGCTTCCAGCATGAACGAAAAGTCCTCCGCGCCCATGACCGGCGCGGCATCGTCGTCGACCCGCTCGCGCCCGACCACTTCGCCCGCAACCGCGGCCGCGAACGCGGCCTGCCGCTCGTGATTTCGGGTCACCGGATAGTCGCGTCGATAGGTGAGCCTGGCGTTGGCGCCGTACAGTTGTGCGGTTCCGGTGACCACTTCGTGCAGACGCCTCTCCAGGAGGTCGCGCACCTCGGGCGTGAGGCTGCGCGCAGTGCCGCGCAGAAGCGCGGTCTGCGGAATCACGTTATCGGTCGATCCGGCCTGAAACACGCAGATCGAAATTACAGCGGAGCTGAGCGGATCGACGTTGCGTGCAACGATCGACTGGATCTGATTGATGATTTGTGCGCCCACCAGCACGCTGTCGATGGAGGCGTGCGGGCGCGCCGCGTGTCCGCCGCGGCCTTCAATTTCGATCATGATGCGGTCGGCAGCAGCCATTAGCGGGCCCGGCCGCAACGCGAACTGGCCGACCGGAAGGCCGGGATAGTTATGCATGCCGTAGACTTCCTCGATATGGAAGCGATCCATGAGGCCGTCTTGAATCATCGCCTTGCCGCCGGCGCCGCCTTCCTCGGCCGGTTGGAAAATGACGATCGCCGTGCCGGAGAAGTTGCGCGTCTCGGCTAGATAGTTGGCGGCGCCGAGCAACATCGCGGTATGGCCGTCATGGCCACAGGCATGCATCTTTCCCGGCACCGTCGATTTGTACGGCAGATCGCTAGCCTCCTCGATTGGCAGCGCATCCATATCGGCGCGCAATCCGATCACGCGACCACTTCCCTTGCTGCCGCGAATGACGCCCACCACGCCGGTGCGCCCGATCCCGGTCACCACCTCGTCACAGCCGAAGCTCTTGAGCTTCTCGGCGACGCTGGCAGCGGTGCGGTGCACGTCGTAAAGGAGTTCGGGATGGGCGTGGATGTCACGCCGCCAGGCGGTGATCTCGCCGTGCATGGCGGCAATGCGGTTGACGATCGGCATCAGCTCATTCCTCGCGGCGCATCCGGCGGAACCCTGAACATAAGCCTGGCGGGCCCACTTGGACAGACCTGACGTCGCCGCTATTGACCGCACACCGGGCCGCCCGTACACACCCGCGCACCGGGCCCGTAGCTCAGTGGTAGAGCAACTGACTTTTAATCAGTAGGTCGTTGGTTCGATCCCAACCGGGCTCACCAG
>DASQXF010000131.1:0-8222 GCA_035639895.1 Xanthobacteraceae bacterium | reverse complement strand
TCCCATATCTATCATCGCAATGTGGATTGGCGGATCGTGGCGCGCCTCGGAGTGACGGGCGTGCTGGGCGCCATCTTGGGCGCTTGGATCCTGTCAAATATCGAAGTCGGTGCCGCGCGCCGGTGGGTTTACGGGTATCTGCTGCTCATGGGATTCTACATCCTCTGGCGATCGATACGGATCGCACCGGCGCCGCGCACACCCGCCGGTTGGGTTATCCCGCTCGGATTTGTCTCGGGATTTCTTGACGCGAGCGGCGGGGGCGGCTGGGGACCGGTGACGACCTCGACGCTCATCGGCTCGGGTCATGCGCCGCGCGAGACCGTGGGCTCGGTCAATACCACCGAGTTCTTCGTGACCGTTGCGGCAGCCACCACGTTCTTTGTGGAGCTGGGCGCATCACCGCTCGAGCACCTCATTCCATTGGTGCTCGGTGGCATGCTGGCGGCGCCGTTCGGCGGATGGATGGTCAGGCACATCCCGGCTCGGACACTGATGATTGCGGTTGGCGTGTTGATCGTGATCCTCTCGACAGTCCAGCTCCTGCGGGCCTTTCGCTTGGTGTAATTTGGCAGCCGACGGATTGAGCGCGTCGAACAAGCTGCTCGTTCCGTCCGGGGCGGGTTTTCTGCGCGACCGCCGCTAATCCAGCGCCCCGTCCCGTCGCTAGCTCCGCGCCGCCATCTTGGCCGAAAGCTTGCTCTTCAGGCGGGGGTAAGCGCGCAGCGCATTGCTCTCGAAGATCTTTTTCTTGTCCTCGGCCGAGAGGCCCGGCGCGTGGTCGACATAGCGCTTGGTATCGTCGAAATCATACCCGGTCTGCGGATCTTTGCCGCGCACCGCGCCGACCATCTCGGAGGCGAACAGGATATTGTCGATTGGCACCACCTTGGTCAAAAGGTCGATGCCCGGCTGATGGTACACGCAAGTATCGAACCACACGTTGTCCTTCATCATCTCGTCGAGCGGCGGCCGCTTGTTGTTGATGGCCAAGCCGCGGTAGCGGCCCCAATGGAATGGCACCGCGCCGCCGCCGTGCGGAATGATGAGCTTCAACGTCGGAAAGTCCTTGAACAGGTCGCCCATGATGAGCTGCATGAACGCGGTGGTATCGGCGTTGATGTAATGCGCGCCGGTGCCGTGGAAGCACGGGTTGCACGAGGCGCTGACGTGCACCATCGCAGGCACGTCGAGCTCCACCATCTTCTCATAAAATTTATACCACCACCGGTCGGTCAGCGGTGGCGCAGTCCAGTAACCTCCCGACGGATCGGGATTGAGGTTGCAGCCGACGAAACCGAATTCCTTCACGCAGCGCTCGAGTTCCCCGATGCAGCTGTCCGGCGACACGGCCGGCGACTGCGGCAATTGGCAGACCCCGATGAAGTTGTTGGGGTAAAGCGTGCAGACGCGATGGATCATCTCGTTGCACAGCTGCGACCAGGCGAGGCTCACGTTGTAATCGCCGATGTGGTGACTCATGCCCATGGCGCGCGGAGAAAAGATGGTCAGATCGGTCCCGCGCTCACGCTGAAGCTTGAGCTGCGCCCCCTCGAGGCTCTCGCGGATCTCGTCGTCGGAAACCTTCAGCGAAGCCTTGGAGGGCTGTTTTGCCGGGTCCTTGAGATTGTCCACCTGCTCCTTGCGCCATCGCAGCAGGTCTTTCGGCTCGGTCGTGTAATGGCCGTGGCAATCGATGATCATGACACCGTCGCTTAAGAGGATTGCGGACGCATGTCCGCGAAGGTCGAAACAGACGCTTGTCCCGCAGGGAATGCTACGAACCCGCCTTCATCATTGTCAAACCACGTTTGGGCTCTGTTAGGATGGCCGCGAAACGGACCGCAGGGGGAAAGCATGGCCGATATTCCGCGTCTGAACGGCGTCATCCGCGCGCTCGAGGCTGGCAAGCCGGCGTTCACGTCCTTTTGCCAAGCCGATCCGGAGACGGCGATTGCGATGGCCACCGCCAAGTACGACGGCATCGTCTACGAGATGGAGCACAATCCGTGGGACATCCGGGCGCTGCGAGATAGCCTGCAATACATGCTCAACCGCGGCCAGATCGCCAAATCCGGCTCGCTCGCGCCCTCGGTCACGCCCATGGTGCGCATCCCGCCGAATGGCGCGGAGAAAGCGCAGTTTCACGCCAAGCAGGCGCTCGACCTCGGCGTCTATGGGATCGTATGGCCGCACATTTCCTCGGTGGAGGAGGCGTATAACGCAGTCGCCGCGTGTCGTTATCCGCGCCTCAAAAGCGCGCCGATGTACGAGCCTGCAGGCATCCGCGGTGACGGTCCGACCGCCGCCGTGCGTTACTGGGGCCTGTCCCAGCAGGACTATTACGCCCGCGCCGACGTGTGGCCGCTCAATTCCAAGGGCGAAGTGTTCGTGATCCTGATGATGGAGGACACGCGCGGGATCGAAGCTCTACCGGAGATCCTGCAGAAGGTGCCCGGCATCGGCGCCATCCTCATCGGCGAGGGCGACCTCTCCCAGGAGCTCGGATACCCGCGGCAATATGAGCATCCCGAGGTGCTCAAGTGGATGGCGCGGGTCGTCGAGACTTGTAAGCGGCACAATGTCGTCGTCGGCCACCCGCACGTTGATGTCAACAACGTGGAGCGCATCCTCGCCGAGGGCTACCGCTTCCTGATGGCCGCGCCGGTGCGCAGTTACGCCGCCTTGGATAAAGGGCTCAAACTCGCAGCGCGCGCGTAAGCCAAGGCGCAAACGACCACAGGAGATACGCTCCTCTTGGGCGTCCTCCACCACCGCCATGTTCACGATCTGGCCTACTTCCGGCGCTATTCTCCTTAGAGGTAAAGTGTTTTGATTCGCGGGCCGTTCGGCGGAATGAGGCACTCCGCCGCGCGATCCGCGTCCCGGCAGTCGCCTGACGCCGGCAAATGCGGCAATGGGGCAAGCGGGAATGCCGGAGGCGATCCGGATCGCCGTGGAGGCCTTTGGGGCTCGTCCGCAGCACAAAGCGCATGCATGCGCGCCTATAGCCCGGCACCGACGTGGATTTCGCGCCGTCATCGCGGCCATCCCGGTGCTGCTGCCTGGCACCCCAGCCTGGGCGGCGACCGCAGCGATCCTCGATGCCTGGATGCTTCCGTCCCTCGATCAAGACGACATCGCGGCCCTTGCGCTCACGCTCGGCATTCTCTGCTTCGCAGTTATTAGCGCGATCCTCTTCGTGCGGACGCGACGGCAGTTGGCGGAGGTTGAGGCCGCGGCCCGCGACGAGGCGCTGGCATCCAAGGCGGCGATCGACCGCGCCTACGCGCTGCTCCTGTCCGAGCCGCAAATCCTGGTCGCGTGGACGGCGACAAGCGAGGAGCCTGAAATCATCGGCGATACGGCATTAGTAACGGCGACGAGTACAGACGTGCTCGAATTCGCCTCCTGGCTCGAGGCGGACGCTGCACGCGACATGGAGCGTTCGATCGATGCCTTGCGCGCGCGCGGCTTGAGTTTCGCCATGACGGCGACCACGCTTGCCGGCCGCATCATCGAAGCCAAGGGTCAGGTGATCGGTGGCCGGGCAATACTGCGGCTGCGCGAAGTAAGTGGCATCAAATACGAACTGGCCGAGCTCGCGCAACGCCACCAGAAGCACGTGGACGAGACCGCCGCCATGCGCGCCTTGATCGCAGCGATGGCCGCCCCGGTGTGGGCGCGCGACGACGCGGGCCGGCTCATCTTCGCCAACGACGCCTATGCGCGTGGGGTCGAAGCCAAGGACGCTTCTGAGGTCATGGAGCGCGGGATCGAGCTGTTCGAGCACGGCGCGCGAAGCGAGCTTTTACGCGCCCATGAGGCAGCCATACCCTATTCCGGTCGGCTCACGGCCATCGTCGCGGGACAACGTCGCAACTTCGACGTGGCGACGGCCCCGGCCGGGCGCGGCAGCGCCGGGATCGCGGTCGATGTCACTGAGGCGGAGCTGATGCGCGCCGAGCTCAAGCGCATGATGGACGCCCACCGGCGCACGCTCGACCAGCTCGCGACCGGCGTCGCAATCTTCGGGTCCGATCGCCGGCTTTCCTTCTACAACACCGCCTACCGGTCGCTGTGGGATCTCGACGCGGGCTTCCTCGACCAAGGGCCGACCGATTCAGCCGTGCTCGACCGGTTGCGCGCGGCGCGCAAGCTGCCCGACGAGCAGGACTTTCGCCAGTGGAAGAGCGCACTCTTCGATGCCTATCGGGCGGTCGAAGCCAAAGAGCACATGTGGCACCTGCCGCACGGCCGAACCATGCGTGTGGTCACCACGCCCAATCCCGAAGGCGGCGTTATTTATCTCTTCGACGACGTGACCGAGCGGCTTGATCTCGAACGACGCTATGATGCCTTGATCCGGGCGCAGGGCGAGACGCTGGACAACCTCACGGAGGCGGTCGCCGTATTTGGCAGCGACGGCCGGCTTCGCCTCTACAACCCCGCCTTTGCGCGCATGTGGAGACTTTCGCCCGACCTGTTGTCAGACCGGCCACACATCGAGCTGATCAGCGACTGGACGCGGCAGCTCCACGGCGATCACCCGATCTGGCAGCGGCTGCGGGCGACGATCACGGCTATCGACAATCGCGAGCCGGCGCTGGGCCGGCTCGAACGCCGCCACGGCACGGTTGTCAATTGTGCCACCTTGCCGCTTCCTGACGGCGCCACGCTCGTGACTTTTCAGGACGTCACCGATAGCGTCAATGTCGAGCGTGCGCTGCGCGAGCGCAACGAAGCACTGAACGCGGCGGACAAGCTCAAGACCGATTTCGTTCACCACGTATCGTACGAACTGCGCTCTCCGCTCACCAATATCATCGGCTTCGCGCATTTCCTCGGCGATCCGGCCACCGGCCCGCTGACGGATAAGCAGCGCGAATACCTGAGCTACATCACGGTCTCGACCAACGCGCTCCTCGCCATCATCAACAATATCCTCGACCTCGCCAGCATCGATGCCGGCGCCATGACCCTCAACCTCGGCTCGGTGGATATCCGCAAGACCATGGAGGCCGCCGCCGAAGGGGTGCAGGACCGGCTGGTCAAGCGCGGCATCACGCTTGAAATTCAGGCCGCGCCGGAAATCGGAACCTTCATGGCCGACGAGTTGCGCGTGCGCCAATCCTTGTTCAATTTGCTGGCCAATGCGGTGGGCTTTTCCCCTGCCGGCGAGATCGTTACCTTTGCCGCCCATCGGCACCGGGACGCCATCGTGTTCTCGGTGACCGATCGGGGTCCCGGCATCCCAGCCGACGTCCAGGACAAGGTGTTCGATTGGTTCGAGACGCACTCGCTCGGCTCGCGCCACCGCGGCACGGGCCTCGGCCTGTCCCTGGTGCGCTCCTTCGTCAAGCTGCACGGGGGCTCGGTGACCCTCGAGTCGGCGGTCGGCCGCGGCACCACGGTGACCTGCGTGTTCCCGCTCGATCGGACTGTCGAGAAAACCGCCGCGTAAGTCGAGTCGGCCGCGCCAGCGGGCCCCGAGTCACAGCATGCCGCTGATCAACGCCGGCACGTCGAGCTTTTCGGTGGCGCTACCCGATGAGCACGCCACGCGTCGGCTCGCGATCGACATCGCCAACACGCTTGAAGCCGGCAACGTCGTTACGCTGTCGGGCGACCTCGGAGCCGGCAAGACCACGCTCGCCCGCACGCTGATCCGTTATCTGGCCGGTGACCCGTCCATCGAGGTGCCGAGCCCGACCTTCACGCTGATGCAGACCTACGAGCTGCCGCAGTTTCCGCTGGTGCACGTCGATCTTTATCGTGTCTCCGCTCCGGCAGAGCTCGCCGAACTCGGCTTCGACGATCTGCCGGAACGCGCAGTAGTGCTGCTGGAATGGCCGGACCGCGCGGAGGGCCTTTTGCCGCCCGACCGGCTTGACGTCTCGCTCACACTGGCGCCCAAGCTCAAGCTCGAATTCCGCCACGCCCGCATCACCGGCTACGGCGCCTTGGCGCCGCGCGTCGACCGCATGGCGGCGGCGCGCCAATTCATTGCCGAGAGCGGTTATAGTGAGGCGCTGCGAACGCGGCTGGGCGGCGATGCCTCGACGCGCTCGTACGAGCGGCTCGCGCTGGGCGACAAGCGCGTGTTGCTCATGAACTCGCCGCGCCGCCCGGATGGCCCGCCGGTGCGCGGCGACAAGCCATATAGCGCGATTGCGCGCCTCGCCGACAACGTCGTGCCGTTCGTGGCGATGGCGAATGGACTGCGGCAATACGGCTTCTCGGCGCCCGCGGTGTATCACGCCGATATCGAGCAGGGATTCTTGATCATCGAGGATCTCGGCGACGAGCGGCTGGTCGACGGTGATCCGCCGGCGCCCATCGAGGAGCGTTACGAGACAGCGGTCGACATGCTGCTCGCCCTGCATGAGCGGCAGCTGCCCGAGACGCTGCCGGTTGCCCCGCACCTCGACTACCGGATTCCGCCCTACGATATGGACGCGTTCCTGATCGAAGCCGAGCTGCTGGTGGACTGGTTCCTGCCGCGTCTCAACGCGGCGATTCCCGATACCGAGCGCGACTCGTTTCGCGCGCTCTGGCGCGAGCTGTTGCAGCCCGCGACCGATGCACCGCCGATCTGGGTGCTCCGCGACTTTCATTCGCCCAATCTCTTGTGGCTGCCGCAGCGCAACGAACTCGCGCGGCTCGGCCTTCTCGATTTCCAGGATGCGGTGATGGGACACCCCGCCTACGATCTTGCTTCACTGCTGCAGGATGCGCGTGTCGATGTACCCGAAGAAACCGAGCTGGCGCTGCTCGGCCGCTATGTGCGCGGACGCAGCCGCCGGGACGCGGATTTCGACGGTGCCCAATTCATCAAGATCTACGCCACGCTCGCTGCCCAGCGCGCCAGCAAGATTCTCGGGATCTTCGCACGGCTCGATGTACGCGACGGCAAGCCACAATATCTGCGGCACCTGCCCCGCGTTTGGGGCTATTTGCAGCGCTCGCTCAGCCACCCGGCGTTGGAAACGCTCAATGCGTGGTATATTGCCCACGTGCCGGCGTTAAATACAATTTAAGCGCGAGCGGGCAAAAATCGATCAATGGCCGAAATTCGCCGAACCTCGACCGCGCCGACGCGCGCCATGGTGCTGGCAGCGGGGCTCGGCACGCGCATGCGAGCGTTCAATGGACACCTACCCAAGCCGCTCGTTAAGGTCGGTGGCAAAGCGCTCATCGATTACGTGCTCGATCGCCTCGCCGCGCAGGCGGTTAAACGCGCCGTCGTGAACGTCCATCACCTCGCCGATCAGATCGAGCAGCATCTCGCCGGTCGCAAGCGGCCGAAGATCGTTATTTCGGACGAGCGAAGCGAGCTTCTCGGCACCGGCGGAGGCGTGGTCAAGGCGCTGCCGGAACTCGGCGACGGCCCGTTCTTCCACGTCAATTCCGACACGATCTGGATCGATGGGGTGAAGCCCAATCTCGCCCGGCTCGCCGCCGCCTTCGACGCCAGCCGCATGGATGCGCTGCTTTTGCTGGCGCCGGCGGCCTCTAGCATCGGCTATAGCGGACGCGGCGATTTCTCGATGGCGGCCGACGGCCGGCTCACGCGGCGGGGCGAGTCCGAGGTGGTGCCCTTCGTTTACGCCGGCGCTGCGATTCTCACGCCGGCCTTCTTTGCCGGCGCACCCAAAGGCGCATTCTCCATGTCGCCCTTGTTCGATCGGGCGGCCGAGGCGGGGCGGCTCTGCGGACTGCGCCTCGAAGGGTTGTGGATGCATGTCGGCACCCCCGAGGCGGTCCACGCCGCCGAAAAGGCGATCCTCGCCACCGCGGTGTAGCGCTCGACAAAACGCGCTGACGGGAAAATTGAGTCGGCGCGAATCAATCCTTAGAATCGATGGATGCCCTCGGCGTCTACTGCGCGCGTGTTCACCATTCCCGCCTCGGCGCCGTTCGTGCCGACGCTTATCCGCGCCCTACTCGATGGAACGCTGGTGCCCGGCTTTCCCGCCGTGCACGACCCGCTCGCACTCGCGGATGCTACCCTCTATCTTCCGACGCGACGCGCATGCCGGCTCTCGCGCGACGTCTTCCTCGACGTGACGAAGACGGATGCGGCAATCCTCCCGCGTATCGTCGCCATCGGCGACATCGACGAGGACGAGATCGTATTCGCGGAGGCGGCAACGGGGGCTCTGGCCCGCGAGGCCCTCGACTTGCCGCCGGCGCTCGGCGGGCTCGAACGGCGCCTGCTG
>DASQXF010000130.1:0-3464 GCA_035639895.1 Xanthobacteraceae bacterium | reverse complement strand
TACGGCAGATCGATCGCGCGCAGCAACGCGGCGATCGCGTCGCTGCCCCAGTGCTCGCGCGCGGCCGGTACCGCGGAGGGAATGTCGCGCCGGATTTCACTCGCCACGGATATTGGCCTCCTTGATCACCTTGCCCCACTTCGCGTAGTCGTCGCGAATCAGCTTCGCCAACTCCGCGGGCGAATTCGTGGTGAGCTCCATACCTTGGGGCTCGAGCTTCGCTTTCACTTCCGCATTGCCGAGCACGCCTGCTATCCCGGCGTTCATCTTCTTCACGATGTCGGCGGGGGTCTTCGCCGGCACGAAGATGCCGAGCCAAGTATCGGCGGCGTAGCCGGGCACCGTCTCCGCAATCGCGGGCACGTCAGCGATATAGGCCAGGCGTTGCGCTGCCGTCGTGCCGAGCCCCTTGAGCCGGCCTTCCCGGACATGCGGCAGCAGGCTGTTCGGCGCACCGATCCACACCTGGATGCGGCCGGCGAGCAGGTCCGCCACGGCGGGCGCCGCGCCCTTGTAGGGCACATGATTCATCTTGATGCCGGTCGTGAGCTGGAAGAGTTCCGTCATGAGGCGCTGCGGACTGCCGTTGCCGGAGGAGCCGAAGTTGAGCTCGCCGGGATGCGCCTTGGCAAATGCGATGAGTTCCTGCACCGAATTCGCGGGAGACGATGAAGGCACGGCGAGCAGGAAATGGATGCGCGCCACTACGGTCACCGGAATGAGATCCGTCAGTGGATCGAACGACGTCGCCTTGGCAATGTAGGGGTTGATGACGAACACGTTGTCCGGCGCGAGGAGCCACGTATAGCCGTCGGGCGCGCTCTTCGCGACCGCGTCGGCGCCGATGTTCTGGCTGCCGCCGGTGCGGTTCTCCACTACGATGGGCTGCCCCCAGGTGGTCTGAAGGTGTGTCGCCAGCGTACGTGCGATGGTGTCCGGTGAACCGCCCGGCGGCAGCGGCACGACGATGCGACTCGGCCTGTCCGGAAAGTTTTGCCCGAAGGCGAAGCCGGCGACCAGCGCCAGCGCCGCGACGATCCAGCGTTTCACCATTCCTCCTCGATGTTGCAACGCGCAGTTTACCTATTGACGGGCGCGGCATACGATGTCCGCCCGCTCATTTCACCGGAGGAGGAGCGCAATTGAGCCCCAACAAAACGATCATTGCCGCCGCATTTGCGGTGGCAGCGCTGCCCGTAATGGCGCAGCAGGACGCACCGAATGACGCCAAGGCCTTCATAGATGCGAGCTGCAACAGCTGCCACCCGCTACAGGCACGTGTCGGCAGCGGATACACCGAAGAGGGTTGGTACACGGTGCTGCGCATGATGGTGAACCATGGCGTGGGCGTGCCGCCGGAAAAGATGCCGGCGCTCGTCGCCTACCTCACGAAAACGTATCCCGTTAAAGGGCGGCCCGAGGCCGTCGTCGTGCCGGGGCCGATGAAGGTCACGATGCACGCATGGCAAGTGCCGACACCAGGCTCGCGGCCGCACGATCCGCTCGCCGCGCGCGACGGCTCACTCTGGTACACGGGCCAGATGGCGAATGCGCTCGGTCGAATCGACCCGAAGCGCCACACGATCAAGGAGTACCCGCTCAAGACGGCGCACTCGGGGCCGCACGGACTCGTCGAAGACCGCGGGGGCAACATCTGGTACACCGGCAACACCGGCGCGCACGTGGGCAAGCTCAATCCGAAGACCGGCGAAGTGACCGAGTACAAGATGCCCGATCCTGAGGCGAAGGATCCGCACACACTCATCATCGATAAGGCGGGAATCGTCTGGTTCACCGTGCAGAACGCGAACCGCATCGGCCGGATCGATCCGAAGAGCGGGCAGGTCAAGCTGCTCACGCCGCCGACGGCGAAGTCGCGGCCCTACGGCATGGCGCTCGACTCGAAGGGCAATCTCTTCGTCGTGCAGTTCGGCGTGAACAGCGTCGCGCGCGTCGATCCGAAGTCGCTCGAGATCAAGGAATACAAGCTGCCCGATCAGGGCGCGCGACCGCGGCGCATCGCCATCACGCCCGACGACATCGTCTGGTACACCGACTATGCGCGCGGCTTCCTCGGGCGGCTCGATCCGAAGAGCGGCGAAGTGAAGGAGTGGCAATCGCCGAGCGGCCCGAAGTCCGCGCCCTACGGCATTTCAGCAATCAAGGGCGTCATCTGGTACAGCGAGTCGGAGGCGAGCCCGAACACCATCGTGCGCTTCGACCCGAAGACCGAGAAGTTCCAGAGCTGGACCATCCCCGGCGGCGGCAACATCGTGCGCAACGTTGACGTGACGCGCGATGGCAACTGGGTCCTCGCCAACAGCCTGGTAAACGAGGTGACGCTGGTACAGATCGGCAAGTGATCAGCAATGACGCCGGCGCCTGAATAAACGGGCGCCGGCGGTGTATACGATCGCAAGGAGGCGCTCATGCGACACCTTGCTCTGCTCTTGTCCCTGGCCGGCAGCTTGGCTACCGCCCACGCGGCGGACACGATCGAGGGCTACTGGCAGGATACCGAGCGCCGTATCCTCTATTCGTCCGACGCGCCGACTGGCTACGTCTTCGGCCGCTGGACCGAACTCGACCAGCAACAGACCTACCCAGCGGCGAAACTCATCCGCCGCTCAGGCAGCGGCTACGAGCTCGTCGATCTTCTTTACGACGACGAGGAGCAGATCAAGGTCGTGCACGCCGGCGACGCGAGCATCGACTTCGTGCGCACCAACCGGCTCTCGGGCTGCGCCACGAACCATGTCTGTACGCTGGATAAGTCCGATCGGTTGTTCTGTGCGCTAGAGACGCGCTGCGCCGAGCAGGTGGTCTGGCGCGGCGAAGAGCGCTACGCGCGCCGCGCGAGTTGCGAGCGCGACGGCAAGCGCCAGCAGCAAGGCATCCCGGTCCGCTGCCGCTAGGATTTTTGATTCTTTGCGCGGTTCGTCCTGTCGAGGCCGGCCTTCAGGCCTGCGGCGAGCTTCTGCGCGTCGTCGTTTGCCCAGAAATGCATGAAGAAGAGCCGCGGCTGCTCATCGAGCATGTGGCTGTGCAGCGCGGTCACTTCTATTCCGTTTTCGCGCAGCGCTTTCAGCACCGGGTTGACCTCGCGCCCGGTGAGCACAAAGTCACCCGTGATCGCCGCCTTGCCGCCGCCCGTGGGCTGGAAGTTGATGACGATGCCCATGCCCATGCCGATCGGCAGGGCCATGCCGTGCTCCTTGATCGCTTCGGCGCGCGCGATGTTGAACTGGTAGACGCCGCCGTTCGCCGTGCCTTTGGCGCCGAGGGTCTTCTCGATCGCCGCGGTGTCCAAGTCGACCGCAGGCTGCGCCGCGCCCTTAGCCGGCGCATCGAGCGGCGTCTTGCTCACCTCGAGCGCGCTGCGCACGCCGGCGGCGAGCTTGGCCGCATCGCCATGGCCCATGTAATGCATATACATCACCGTGGGCGTGGCGCGCAGCAGATGG
>DASQXF010000129.1:0-23954 GCA_035639895.1 Xanthobacteraceae bacterium | reverse complement strand
AGCCCCGCCGATGTGGACCCCATGGCGATCGTGCGCCGCGCCATCGAGGTGCATCGGATCGTCGTCGGCGATTCGACTAAGATTACGGGCGGGCTTGTCGGGGTTAAGCTGTATCCGCCGATGGGATTTCGGGCGACAGAGAACAGGCATTTGCCCGACGCGAGCTTCAACGAACCCGCTTATTTGCGTTCGCCTGATACGGGCCTGGGGTCGCAAATCGGCAGCCAGCTCGATGCCGCGCTTTCGAAGCTCTACACGTGGTGCAGCGACAATAACGTGCCAATCATGGCCCATACGAGCCACAGCTTCGGTCCTAACCGCGACTATGAGGATCGGGCAGATCCGATTTTCTGGGCAGAGGTACTCAAACCGAACGCGTTTCCCCGGCTGCGCATCAACCTGGCTCATTTCGGTCACTTCAACAAAGCCGTGCAATACGCTCGTCCGCAAAACTACGTGGATAAATGTTGGGAATGGACGGTAGGAAAGATTCTGATCAGTTCGGCCGAGGCATACGCCGACATCAGCTCGCTGGGCGAGATCCTCAAGACGGGTCCGAGTAGGAAAATCGTCGAATGCATGAAGGCCTTCAAAGAACAGTTTCCCAATAGCGACGAGCGGCTCCTCTACGGCACCGACTGGTCGATGATCGCGCAGGAAGAGCGCTTCCCGAAACTATTTTCCTCCAGACCATTCCCCGACCTGATGATCCTTTTCTTGAGAGCCGTCGGATACAGCGATGCCCAGATTGAGGGGATCATGTTCAGGAATGCAGTGCGCTTCCTGGGGCTCGGTAAAGCCGAGCTCGACAGGTTCGGGGAGAAGAGCACGCGCGGACGGCTTGAGAAGTTCTATGCTGCTCACGACTTATCCAGGGATTGGATGAAGGCCTTCGATTAATCTGCGCCTGCAGGCTGCTCATGCCGTTAGGCCGCTGCTGGAGCGATCGGCTTGGCGGCCGGCCCGTGCTCGCGATTCGATTCTCGAATGAGCGGCAGCCGTTGCCGTCGCCACGTCGAGCCGGGCCGAGCCTCGGCGTGTTTGCGTACGTTCTGGCGGGCCTTTAGGCAGCCCTCGCCTGCGCCCGCGCGCTTCTCTAACATGATAGGCGGCGGGGCGGCGCGAGAGGCGGGAATGAGGCGCCATTGGTTCCAGCTAGGTTTTGGCTTGCTGGTCGCGCTTGTTGGGTTGGGCACAATCGCCCGCGCCCAGGTCGGCTTCGACCGGGCGGGCGGAGACTATACCAGCTTTCCCATGCGATCCGGCGATCCAGCCCAATGCGCTGCCCGCTGCGAGCGCGAGCCACGTTGCCGGGCGTGGGCCTTTTCCTATCCCGCCACCGAAAACGCCAACGCCATGTGTTGGCTCAAATCCAGGGTCACGCCACGCGTGGAGGCGCCGTGTTGTGTCTCCGGCGTGCGCGGCACCGGCGTCATCGAGCCGAAAAGGGAAGGGGCGGAGTTCGGCGTCGATCGAAACGGCGGCGATTACCGGCACTTCGAACTGCCGGCTGACCCGAGCGGCAAAAGCTGCGCAACGGCTTGCCAAGCCGATGAAAGCTGCCGCGCCTGGACGTACGTGCGGCCGGGCTATGTCGGCTCGTCGGCGGTTTGTTATCTCAAGAACCGCATCACGCGGCCCGCCCGCAAGCCGTGCTGCATTTCCGGGGTTGTCCGGTAGTTTGGTTTGGCGCCGCTCGCGAGCATTTGTCTCCAAATTGGCAAGGCGAGGCGGTTAGGCTATGCGGGGGGCCCAGGTTTGGAGGCATCCCATGACAAGATGTGTTTTCTTCTTTGCCGCGTTCGCGCTGCTGACGAGCGCCGCCCTCGCGCATCATGGCTGGGGCAGTTACGAGGCAAGCAAGCCGATCACCGTGGCCGGTCCGATCGTGACCTCAAAGTTCGAGAATCCGCACGCCACGATCACAGTGCGGGCAAGCGACAAGGTCTGGACGGTGACCCTTGCGCCCACGTCGCGCATGAACAGTCGCGGGGCGACGGAAAAGGTCGTTGCCGTCGGGCAGAACGTCTCCGCTTACGGATACCCGTCGACCGTCGAGAAGGATGAGATGCGGGCTGAGCGGATCACGGTCAACGGCAAGACTTACGAGATGCGCTGATGACCGATGCTGCGCCGGCGCTCTTTGTTGCGCTCGAGCAGTCAGGGTTCGCGGCGACCATCCGCCAGTCGACGTGGCTCTACCCGGCGGCGAATATCGGACACATCGTCTCGCTCACGTTTTTTGCCGGCGCGGTCGGCGTGATGGACGTCCGCCTGCTCGGAGGCTTGGCTGCGACCGCGCCGGCACGCCTACTGGCGCGGGCTCGCAGCGTCGCCGTTGCTGCACTGGCAGGCATGGCGGTTACGGGGAGCGTGCTGTTCTCGGCTGAGGCGAGCCATCTCGTGCTCAACCCGGCATTCCAGCTGAAGGCCGCTCTGGTTGCCGCAGGTCTGGCCAATGTCGCGATCTATGAATTGTGGGCGAGGCGTGCCGTCGAAAACCTTCCACCCGGCGCATCGATGCCGGCGCGCGCCAAGGTCGCAGGTCTGCTGTCGCTCGGCATCTGGATCGTTGTCGCCGCTTGCGGACGCAGTATCGCCTACTTCTGACGCTATGCCGTTCCGCCGACGGTGATGCGGTCCATGCGCAAGGTCGGCTGGCCGACCCCGACCGGGACTCCCTGGCCATCCTTGCCGCAGGTGCCAATCCCGGGATCAAGCTCGAAGTCATTGCCGATCATGCTGATCCGGTTGAGGTCGGTCGGGCCATTGCCGATCAGCATGGCTCCCTTGAGCGGCCGTCCAAGCTTTCCATCCTCGATCCTGTAAGCCTCGGTGACCTGGAAGACGTATTTGCCCGAAGTGATGTCGACCTGACCCCCACCGAAATTGGCAGCATAGATACCGCTCTTGACCGAGGCGATGATCTCGTTCGGCGCATGCTTCCCGGCAAGCATGTAGGTATTGGTCATGCGTGGCATGGGCACATAGGCATAGCCTTGTCGGCGACCGTTGCCAGTGGGTTTCATGCCCATGAGACGTGCGTTCTGGCGGTCTTGCATGTAGCCGACGAGGATGCCGTCTTCGATCAGCACTGTACGGCCGGTTGGGGTGCCCTCATCATCGATGGACAGCGAGCCGCGCCGCTGCGCGAGAGTACCGTCATCGACGACGGTGACGCCCTTCGAGGCAACGCGCTGTCCCATCAGGCCGGCGAAGGCAGAGGTCTTTTTGCGATTGAAATCACCTTCGAGGCCATGCCCTACGGCTTCGTGCAGCATGATGCCCGGCCAGCCTGGAGCAAGCACCACGTCCATTTCCCCGGCTGGAGCCGGCACGGCTTCGAGATTGATCAGCGCCTCGCGCACGGCCTCGTTAGCAGCGGCCTGCCAGGCCTGCGTCGCGAGAAAATGGGAGAAGCCCTCGCGTCCGCCGTACCCGTGACTGCCGGCTTCCTGCCGATCGCCCTGCCCAACGACGACCGAGACATTTACGCGCACCAGCGGGCGTACGTCGCGGTAGCTTTCACCATCTCCGCGTAGGATCTCAATCACCTGCCAGCTTGCGCCGAATGAGACCGAAACCTGTCGTACGCGCGGGTCCTTGGCCCGGGCATAGGCATCAATGGCCTCCAGCAGTCGGACCTTGGTTTCGAAAGGAGGCATCCCGAGCGGATTGTCGTCGCCATAGAGGCGCACATTCGTGCGCACCGGCGGTTCGGCATAACGACCACTATAGCCGCCCTTGACCGCGCGCACGGCGTCTGCCGCGCGCGCCAAAGCTGCCTCTGAGACGTCGGAGGAGTGCGCGTAGCCAACCGCTTCGTCCTTGACGGCGCGCAGCCCGAAGCCCTGGTCCGTGTTGTACGTCGCTTGCTTGAGCCGCCCGTTGTCGAATACGAGCATCTCCGACTGGGCATATTCGAGATAGAGCTCGCCGTCGTCTGCGCCTTCCAGCCCGCGGGCGAGATGTCGGCGCGCGCTATCCCGGTCGAGGCTGGCGCGGTCGAGAAGGGAAGTGGAAGCTAAGCTCATGATGAAATCCGCCTTTGCGCAGTCCAGCCAAAGATAATGGCGTCCGCCTAAACTTGCGAGAGCAACAGGATCCGTAATCGGCTGCTGATATCAGCGGCAAATCGCGGGGGCTTTACGGCAGCTTGTCGTAACCCTCGCCGAAACCCTTGAGGCTCATCGGGAAACCGATGCCTTCCTCGGGCGTCTGGAAGATGATGAAAGTCGCGGTCTGACCGCTGCGTAGCTGTTTGACCAAATTGTCATCCATGACAACCTCGGCAACGCAGCCGTTAGGTAAGCAGCGGACGAAACCGGCCCGTCCAACGTCGGCCTGATCGATCTTGAGCCCGAGGCCTGAGGGAAGCAGCACGCCGACCGGCGCCACCACCCGCATGAGGCGGCTCTTTTGATCGGCGGTCTTGAGGACGATGACAGTGAGCCCGACATTCGCGCGGTCTTCGGCCGTGACGCTCTGGATCAGCGCGCACTGCTCGCCCTGGGCGCCAGGCGGCGTGTCGCAACGGACCTGCCAGTCGTTGTGGACCGATTTGACGGCGCCCTGCGCTGCCGCACGCTCGGCCGTGCCGGCCAAGGCTGCGAGTGCCATCACAGTGAGTGTCAGCAGTAGTCTCACTGTCAAAACGAGCATTCCCGGGCTGAGTGAACCCATAATCTTGGTCCCTCGGATCCTGCGCACCCCGCTGTCCTCGGCCCGGCCGAATCGACCCCTGCAGCCATGCTCGGACCCGGCTATCAAGGATTAGTAAAACAGCGCATTGTGGCCGAGAAAGGGTCGAACGCCAACGGCTGGCCACGGGCGAATCGGCCCCGCCTTTCATCGCATGGAAGCTATGAACGGGTGCATTGCGATGGCGTCGGAATTGTGGTTTGAGAGGCCGGGATTCCCCTGAGGTCCTGCCGCCGCCGACCAAGGAGTGCCACGCTCGCTGCGGGCGGCGGCTCCGAGCAGTGGGGCGCGCGCCGAGACCCTCATTCGAGGAGCAATGATGCTACTGAAGCGATGGGCCGTATTGACGGTGACGATCAGTGCCACGCTGGGGGGTGCAGCAACGGCTCTAGCGGGGCTAGGGCAGCCCTCGCCTTGGCAATTGGGGCTCCAGCAGTCGGGCTCCCCAGTGATGGACAACATCATCTGGTTCCACGACTTCCTGCTCTACATCATCACCGCCATCGCCGGTTTCGTGCTCGTGTTGCTCATCATCGTCATAGTTCGCTTCAACGCCCGCGCTAATCCGGCGCCGTCGCGGACCACGCACAACACATTGATCGAAATTGCGTGGACGCTCATCCCGATCATGATCCTGATGTTTATTGCGGTGCCTTCCTTCAAGCTTTTGTTCTATCAACTCAATGTGCCGGCCGCCGACCTCACCGTAAAGGCGACCGGCAAGCAGTGGTTCTGGACCTACAGCTATCCGGATAATGGTGAGTTCGAGTTCGATTCGTTGATGCTCAAAGACGGCGAGCGCAAGGAAGGCCAGCCGCGACTGCTTGCCGTGGACAACGACATGGTGGTGCCGGTAAACAAGACCGTGCGCGTGATCACTACCGGCGCCGACGTCATTCATTCGTTCGCAGTGCCGTCGTTCGGAATCAAGATCGACGCCATTCCCGGCCGGATCAACGAGACCTGGTTCACGGCCGAGCGAGAAGGCGTCTATTATGGTCAGTGCTCGGAACTGTGCGGCAAGGATCACGCTTTCATGCCGATCGCAGTTCGTGTCGTGAGCGAGCGGGCGTTCTCCGCCTGGGTCGAAGAGGCCAAGAAGAAATTCGCTCGGAAAGATGAGGTGCCGCCGAGCCAGGTCGCGTCGGCGCAAGCGATGCCGCAGTGATGCGCGCGCACGCGCGGGCGGAAATTCGAAGGACTTGAATCATGGATGCGATGGCGAGAGCTCACGGCGAGGACCAGCACGACCACCCACACGGTTGGCGGCGCTACCTCTATTCGACCAACCACAAGGACATCGGCACGATGTACCTCGTGTTCGCGCTGGTCGGCGGGTTGGTGGGCGGGGTGCTGTCGATCGGGATGCGCCTCGAGCTCATGCATCCCGGGCTGCAGTTCTTCCATGACGCCCACATGTTCAATGTGTTCACGACCGCGCACGGCCTGATCATGATCTTTTTCATGGTCATGCCGGCGATGATCGGCGGCTTCGGCAACTGGATGATACCGCTGATGATCGGGGCGCCGGACATGGCATTCCCGCGTATGAACAACATCTCATTCTGGCTGCTGCCGGCTTCCTTCACGCTGCTCATCATCTCGTTGTTCGTGGAGGGCGAACCGGGAGCTCCGGGCGTGGCTGCAGGATGGACGATCTACGCACCGCTCTCTAGCTCGGGCCATCCGGGCCCTGCGGTCGATTTCGCCATCCTGTCGCTGCATCTTGCCGGCGCCTCGTCGATTCTCGGCGCGATCAACTTCATCACGACCATCTTCAACATGCGTGCGCCCGGCATGACGATGCATAAGATGCCGCTGTTCGTATGGTCGCAGCTGGTCACGGTGTTCCTCATTCTGCTCGCGATGCCGGTGTTGGCCGGTGCCATCACCATGCTGCTCACTGACCGCAATTTCGGCACGACCTTCTTCACTCCCGGCGGGGGCGGCGATCCCGTCCTGTTCCAGCACCTGTTCTGGTTCTTCGGCCATCCCGAAGTCTACATCCTGATCGTGCCCGGCTTCGGCATGGTCAGCCAGATCGTGGCGACGTTCTCCAGAAAGCCGGTATTCGGCTATCTCGGCATGGCATATGCGATGGTCGCGATCGGCGGAATCGGATTCGTGGTGTGGGCGCATCATATGTACACCGTCGGCATGTCGACCGCTGCGCAAGCGTATTTCGTGGTGGCGACCATGGTGATCGCCGTGCCGACCGGGGTGAAGATCTTCTCTTGGATCGCCACGATGTGGGGCGGTTCGCTCGAGTTCAAAACACCGATGCTATGGGCGATCGGCTTCATCTTCTTGTTCACTGTCGGTGGCGTAACGGGCGTGGTGCTCGCCAATGCCGGCGTCGATCGCTCGCTGCAAGACACCTATTACGTCGTGGCACATTTCCATTATGTGCTTTCGCTCGGTGCGGTCTTCACCATCTTCGCCGGCTGGTATTACTGGTTTCCGAAAATGTTCGGCTACATGTATTCGGAAACGATCGGCAAATGGCACTTCTGGCTTACCTTCATCGGCGTCAACCTCGTGTTCTTCCCTCAACACTTCCTCGGCCTCGCCGGCATGCCGCGCCGCATCGCTGACTATCCCGATGCCTTCGCCGGCTGGAACCTGGTCTCCTCGCTCGGATCTTACCTTTCAGGATTGGGCGCGCTGGTGTTCTTCTTCGGTGTAGCGCATGCCTTCATGCGCAAGCAGCAGGCGGCGGACAATCCATGGGGCGCGGGCGCAACGACGCTAGAATGGACGCTGCCATCGCCGCCACCGTTCCACCAATACAACGAGTTGCCGCTGATCAAGTGATGGCGGAACCGGTAGAGCGTATGGCGACCCAAGCGTGAGCGAAAGATCGATGTCCCCGGTCGGTGAAGGTACACAGTTCGCGGGAGGGAGGATCGCTTCGGTCCCCTATGGGCCGAGCATTGCGACCGTCGGCGATTATGTGGCGCTGATGAAACCCCGCGTCATGTCGCTCGTCGTCTTCACCGCGCTGGTGAGCCTCATGATCGCGCCGGGGCAGATCCATCCGATGATCGGCTTTACCGCACTTTTGTGTATCGCGGTTGGCGCCGGCGCGGCGGGCGCGCTCAACATGTGGTACGACGCAGACATTGACGCGCTCATGAATCGGACGGCGAAACGCCCCATTCCGCTGGGGCGCATCGCGCCCGGCGAGGCACTGGCGTTCGGCATCGTGCTCGGCGCCTTCGCCGTCGGCGTGCTCGGGGTCCTCGTGAGTTGGCTCGCGGCGGCACTGCTCGCCTTTACTATCTTCTTTTACGTGGTCGTCTACACGGCGTGGCTCAAGCGGTTGACCCCCCAGAATATTGTCATCGGCGGCGCCGCCGGCTCGCTCCCCCCCATCATCGCCTGGGCGGCGGCGACCGGCGGCATCTCGGTCGAGCCGTCTCTCCTGTTCCTCATTATCTTCTTCTGGACGCCGCCGCATTTCTGGGCGCTGGCACTCGTCCGCGTCGACGATTATGCCCGCGCTCGCCTTCCGATGCTGCCGGTCGTTGCCGGAGCGGAGGAAACGCGGCGGCAGATTCTGCGTTATTCTGTAGCCCTCGTGCCGATCGGCGCGGCGCCGTGGCTGCTCGGTTATGCCCAGGCGCTCTATGGGGTGACCGCGCTGATTGCCGGCGCGCTGATGGTCATGTTCGCGTGGCGTGTGCGCAGCCATCGCGAAGGTGAGGGTGCGGCGCGCGCGGCGCACCAACTTTTCGCTTTTTCGATCCTCTATTTATTCGTCCTGTTCGCGGTACTGCTGATCGACGCGCGGGTGGTAGGATGAGGATGTGAGGGTTGTGGTGATGACATGGACGAAGAGCCGCAGAGAATTGTTCTCAGCGAAGAGCAGAAGCGCAGCCGGCGGGCGCGGTCGATCGCAATTGCGCTCGCGCTTGGCGCGCTGGTTCTCCTGTTTTACGTGGTGACCCTCGTGAAGGGGCCCGCCGTATTGAATCGTCCGTTGTAATCGCCATGACTGTTCCAAGCACCTCCTCCCCGCAGCGTCGCGATGTCCTGGTCGCGGCCGCGTGTGGAGTCCTCGTCGCGGCGATGGTCGGCGCAGCCTATGCGGCGGTGCCGTTGTATAACTGGTTCTGTCGCACAACCGGATTCGGCGGGACACCTCAAGTCGCCACGGCTACTCCGTCTGAAGCTCTCGACCGCAAGCTCAAGGTGCGTTTCGATGCCAACGTCGCCGGCGGACTTCCGTGGCGCTTCGAGCCGGAGCGGAATTCAGTTGAAGTCAAAATCGGCGAGGTCGTGACTGTCAGCTATCGGGTGGTCAATGAATCGGCGCGCGAGACCGTCGGCGTTGCCTCATACAACGTCTCGCCACCCACAACCGGAGCATATTTCTCCAAGATCAACTGTTTCTGCTTTACCGATCAGCGGCTCAAACCCGGCGAAAAACGCGATATGGCGGTGGTCTTTTTCGTCGCCCCGGAACTCGTGAAGGATTCGGAACAGGATGGCCTCGATACCATTACCTTGTCCTACACCATGTATCCGGCGCGGCAGGCTGAACCGTCGCGCATAGAGAACGGCATAGCGCCTGCAGCCGGACGAAGTTGAGAACCGAAATGCAACGCACGCTGTAGTAGCTGTCTCGTAGGGAGATGGAGAACCTCAAGATGGCCGAAGCTCACGCCAAGCCGCACCACGACTACCATCTGGTCGCGCCGAGTCCTTGGCCTGCGGTGGGCGCGGTTTCCGCCTTTCTGGCGGCATCAGGCGGCATCGCCTGGATGCACCACATGTTCGCGGCGGCGCCATATGTCTTCGGCGTCGGCGTGATCGGCATCGCCTATACCATGATCGGCTGGTGGACTGACGTGGCCCGCGAAGCGACTTACGAGGGCTATCACACGCGCGTCGTTCAGATCTCCCATCGCTACGGCATGATTCTGTTCATCGCCTCCGAGGTGATGTTCTTCGTGGCGTGGTTCTGGGCCTATTTCAACAGTGCGCTATTCCCAGCCGATGTGCAGCAGATCACGCGCGAACAACTGTTCGGCGGAGTATGGCCGCCAAAGGGAACGGAAACATTCGACCCGTGGCACCTGCCGCTACTCAACACCCTGATTCTGCTCACCTCAGGGACCACGGTCACTTGGGCGCATCACGCGCTGCTGGAGAACGACCGGCAGGGCCTGAAGTGGGGCCTGATCCTGACGATTGCGCTTGGTCTAGCTTTCACCTGTGTGCAAGCCTACGAATACAGCCACGCGGGGTTCAATTTCAGCGGCAACATCTACGGCGCCACATTCTTCATGGCGACGGGCTTCCATGGCGCACATGTCATCATCGGCTCGACCTTCCTGATCGTCTGTCTGCTCCGCGCCTATCTCGGACACTTCACACCGACGCAGCATCTCGGTTTCGAGTTCGCGGCCTGGTACTGGCATTTCGTCGATGTCGTGTGGATCTTCTTGTTCTCTTGCATTTACGTATGGGGTTCGGGCGGAGCGAGCGTGGCGCATGCCGCCGGCCACTAGCAGCGCACCGGCGTAACCGGGAACGGTTTTGTGGAGGTGATTGGCGGCGTGCGGTGAGCCTTCGAGCGCATTCGCGCTTAAGGCTCGGTGGACGTCAGCCCAGTCTGGGGCTTGCCCGAAATCGGCGGCCGAGAGCACGTAGAGTTGATTGAGCCGCGCACGACGCCACCCGAGAAATGAGAGGTGTGTTATGGCGGCCTATGACGCGATCATTATCGGCACCGGACAGGCTGGGCCGGCTTTGGCGCGGCGACTGGCGGGCGCGGGCTGGAAGATTGCCATCGTCGAGCGCAAGCTGTTTGGCGGGACCTGCGTCAATAACGGCTGTACCCCGACCAAAACTCTGATCGCGAGCGCCTACGCGGCCTATCTCGCACGCCGCGCTGCCGAGTACGGCGTGACCGTCGGCGGCCAAGTTGCCGTCGACATGAAGGCCGTGAAGGCGCGCAAGGATGCCGTTGTGCGCCCGTCGCGCGAAGGCGTCGAGCGGTCATTGAGGCGCCTGAAAGGATGTACCGTCTTTCAAGGCCACGGTCGCTTCGTCGGATCTAAGACCGTGCAAGTCAATGATGAGGTCCTGAGCGCGGAAAAGATCTTCATCAACGTCGGCGCGAGGGCTGTGGTGCCGCCGATTCCCGGGCTCGAGCAAGTCCCTTACCTCACGAACAGCTCGATGATGGACGTGGACTTTCTGCCCCCGCATCTCGTTGTTCTCGGGGGGAGCTATATCGGTCTCGAATTTGCGCAAGCCTATCGTCGCTTCGGCAGCGAAGTCACAGTCATCGAGCTCGCGCCGCATCTTATCGCCCGCGAGGACGAGGATGTCTCGCGCGCCGTTGCCGAAATCCTGAAAGAGGAAAACATCGATATCCGCGTCAATAGCAAGGTGGTCGCGGTGGCCAAAGAAGGCAACAACATCGCTGTCACAGTAGAGAATGCGGGAGCAAAGTCGCAGGTCATCGGCTCGCACCTGTTGCTCGCGATCGGTCGGCGGCCGAACACTGACGATCTCGGCCTCGACAAGGCCGGAGTCGCCATCGACGCTCGCGGCTACATTGAAGTCGACGAGCAGCTACGCACGAATGTCCCCGGGATCTGGGCCTTGGGGGATTGCAACGGCCGCGGCGCCTTCACCCACACGTCCTGGAACGACTTCGAAATCGTCGCGGCGAACCTTCTCGACAACGATGCGCGGCGCGTCAGCGATCGCATCACCGCGTATGCGCTCTACATCGATCCTCCGCTCGGGCGCGCCGGTATGACCGAGGCCGAGGTCCGCAAATCCAGAAGGCCCGCACTGATCGCGACGATGGCTATGGAAGACGTCAGCCGAGCGTACGAGAAAGGCGAGACGAAAGGGTTCATGAAGATTTTGGTCGACAAGGAGACGAAGAAAATCCTTGGAGCGTCGCTGCTGGGACTTTCAGGCGACGAAGTCATTCACTGCATTCTCGACGTCATGTATGCCAAGGCGCCATGCACAGTTCTGGAGCGCGCGATGCACATTCACCCGACGGTTGCGGAGTTTATTCCCACAATGTTGCAAGACCTCAGGCCATTGTCGTGAGCATGCATCGGGGAACGAATTTGATATCGGGACTTGAGAATTGAGGCACCGCATGCCATCTCGCGGATAAGGTCTTCCAATCCGGTTTTCGTAGTGACCAATCGCCCTGATACAGCGGCTTTACCCGTCGCGTCCGGCCTAATGGGGCGGTGTCCCCGCTGCGGCGAGGGCCCTCTGTTCCGCGGGTTTCTTGCGCTACGGCCGCGTTGCGAGCGGTGCGGCCTCGACTTCTCGTTTGCCGATTCCGCCGACGGCCCGGCGTTTTTCGTCATGTTTGTTGCCGGCTTCATTGTCGCCGGCTCGGCGCTAGCCGTAGAAATCCTTTATGCCCCGCCATACTGGGTGCATGCGCTGCTGTGGGGTCCACTCATCCTCGTTACGACACTCGTGCCGTTGCGGCCTGTGAAGGGGCTTCTCATTGCGCTCCAATATCATCACAACGCCGCGGAGAGCCGTTTCACCGGTGACGAAGCGCCGTGAAGGTCGCGCCAGCACGACCGTCGCGATCCGACCTCGTACTGCCCACCTTGTTCGCGCTCGCGGCGATCGTACTCTTCATCGGGCTCGGTACCTGGCAAATCCAACGCAAGGCGTGGAAGGAGGCGCTCATCGAGAACCTCGAACAGCGTCTTTCGGCACCGCCGGTCGATCTGCCGCCCCGGCAGCACTGGGCAAAGCTCGACCCCGCAGAGGACGAGTTCCGCCGGGTGAAATTCTCCGCCGCATTCGCGCCGGGCGCCGAGGCGCTCGTTTACACGAGCGGTTCTGCCCTGCGCAGCGACGTTTTCGGAACCGGCTACTGGGTGTTCGCGCCGGCTCAGCCCGCGGGTGGCGGGCTTGTCGTCATCAATCGGGGCTTCGTTCCGGAGGGGCGGCAGGATCCGGCGACGCTTGAGGCTGGCGTCTCTGCGAACCGTGTCGAGTTGGTCGGCGTGATGCGCTGGCCGGAACCTCGCGGTGTCTTTTCTCCAAAAGATGATCCTGGTCGCAATCTTTGGTTTGTGCGGGACCCTTCTGCGATTGCAGCTGCCAAAAGATGGGGCGAAGTCGCGCCCTTCTACGTTGAACTGGAAAGCCCGCAGCCGCCCGGCGGACTTCCGCGCCCTGGCCCGCTCAAGCCGAACTTGCGTAACGATCATCTTCAATATGCGATCACTTGGTATGGGCTTGCCCTGGTCGTAGTGGGGATGTTCGGATTTTGGCTCAGCGGCCGACCGGCGCGGCCCGCCTGAACCGCTTGCGGGCGCCTTCCTTGTGGAGGGCCCGCCTTCCCACTATGTTTTTAGGCCGTTGCCTTCCCCGCACCCGACGTGCGGCCGGGGAAGAGAAGCACATTCAATAGGTTAGGTGGAATGTCCGCTCGGTGAGCAAAGCCGAGCGCGACGCCACCGTTACCCTCGAACGGAGCCGACGTGCGTTACGTCTCCACCCGGGGCGAGGCCCCGACGCTCGGTTTTGCCGACGCGATGCTGGCGGGGCTTGCCCGCGACGGGGGCCTTTACGTGCCCGAGGCTTGGCCGGCCCTCGAGGCGGACGTGATCGCCGGTTTTGCTGGCCGGCCCTATGCCGAAGTGGCGGTGGAGATCATCCGCCCTTTCATCGGCGATGCCATCCCCGAGGCCGACCTCGCCCGCATGAGCCGCGAAGCTTATGGCAGGTTCCGCCATCCGGCGGTCGCTCCGCTGGTGCAGTTCGGGATGAGCGATTTCCTACTTGAACTGTTTCACGGGCCCACGCTCGCCTTCAAGGATTTGGCAATGCAGCTCCTCGGCCGGCTCATGGACGAGGTACTCGCGACGCGGGGTGAGCGCACGACCATCGTGGTTGCAACCTCCGGGGACACCGGCGGCGCCGCAATTGAAGCATTTCGCGGCCGCGCGCGAGCGGATCTGTTCGTACTTTTTCCGCACGGACGCATTTCCGACGTGCAGCGGCGAATGATGACAACGGTCGAGGACGACAATGTTCACGCGTTGGCAATTGAAGGGACATTCGACGATTGCCAGGCGATCGTGAAGGGCATGTTCGACCATCACGCCTTTCGCGACCGAGTGCGGCTCTCTGGCGTGAACTCCATCAATTGGGCGCGCATCGTCGCACAGGTGGTGTACTATTTCACAGCCGCCGTCGCGCTCGGCTCCCCTCGGCGAAAAGTGGGCTTCACCGTGCCGACCGGCAACTTCGGCGACGTCTATGCGGGCTACGTGGCGCTGTGCATGGGCTTGCCCGTCGATCGCCTTACCGTTGCGACCAACCTCAACGATATCCTGGCGCGGACCATCGCGACCGGCACATACGAGTTGCGCGAGGTGGTCCCTACATCCTCGCCGTCCATGGACATCCAGGTGGCATCGAACTTCGAGCGCCTGTTGTTCGACATTTACGGCCATGATGCCCGCGCGGTGCGCGCGCTGATTGCTTCGCTCGTCCAGTCGCGCCGATTTGCGCTGTCGGCGCGCGCGCTCTCCTCGCTGCGCGCCGTGTTTTCTGCGGACCGGGCGGACGAGGACGAGACCGCGGCAACTATTCGCACCATACTGCGGGAGACCGGTCGTCTTATCGATCCTCATACCGCCGTGGGGGTTGCGGTTGCGGAAAAGGAGACCCGAGATCCATCGATTCCCATGGTGGTGCTAGGGACGGCCCACCCGGCCAAATTTCCCGATGCCGTGGAGGCAGCGACTGGCGTGCGGCCATCGCTGCCCGAGTGGCTCGCCGATCTCAATCGGCGGCCGGAACGCGTCACCGCGCTGCCGGTCGACCAGATGGCGGTCGAGCGCCATGTTCTCTCCGTCAGTCGCGCCGCGCACGAAGGAGCCGCTGCATGAGCGTCGAAGTCACGCTTCTTCCCACGGGCCTTGTCGTCGTGACCGACGCGATGCCGCATTTGCAGACTGCTGCACTGGGGGTTTGGGTCGGCTCCGGCAGCCGTAACGAGCAGCCCGATGAGCACGGGATTTCGCATCTGCTCGAGCACATGGCGTTCAAGGGCACGACGCGGCGCACGGCGCGGCAAATCGCGGAGGAGATCGAGTCGGTAGGCGGGGATCTCAATGCGGCAACGTCGGTCGAGATAACCGCCTATTATGCACGCGTGCTTCGAGCCGACGTGCCGCTCGCGCTCGACGTGCTATCGGACATCCTTGCCGATCCAACATTCGATTCCGAGGAACTGCGGCGCGAGCATAACGTCATCGCGCAGGAGATTGGTGCCGCCGAAGACGCTCCGGACGATGTGATCTGGGACAAGCTGCAGGAGACTGCCTTTGCTGGTCAGTCGATCGGCCGGTCAATCCTCGGCACGCCGGCGACCGTGCGCTCGTTCGATCGTCCGCGGCTTTCCGCTTATCTCCGACGCCACTACCGCAGTCCCGCCATGGTGGTCGTGGCGACAGGCGCCGTTGAGCATCGAGCCGTGCTGGCGGAAGTGGAACGACGATTCGCGAGCTTCGCTGGGCCCCGATCACCGATGCCCGAGCCTGCCCGCTTCATCGGGGGATCTCGTATCGAGATGCGCGACCTCGAACAGGTTCACATCGCGCTCGCCATGCACGGCTTGCCGCACCGCGATCCGAACCTGCCGAGCCTACAGGTATTCACGAACGTGCTGGGCGGCGGCATGTCCTCGCGGCTATTTCAGGAGGTGCGTGAACAGCGCGGTCTCTGCTACGCGATCTATGCGTTTCATGCGCCCTATTCGGACATTGGCATGTTCGGCCTTTATGCCGGCACCGACGCCGCAGATGTCCCCGAACTGATGCGCGTCGTGGTTGGGGAGATCAACGCGGCAGCCGAAAGCATCAATGAGGCGGAGGTCGCGCGCGCGAAGGCGCAGATGAAGGCCGGATTGCTTATGGCGCTCGAGAGTTCAAGCGCGCGTGCCGAGCAGCTCGCGCGGCAGATCTTCAATTGGGGCCGCCCCGTTCCCCTCGAAGAGCTTGTCGCGAGAATTGAGGCCGTGACGGTCGAGAGCGCCCGCGCGGCTGGCCGTGCCCTGATCGTGCGCGGCCGGCCCGCCATCGCCGCGCTCGGCCCCGGGCCCGGGCTTGAAAGTGCCGCCACGATTGCCGACAGTCTCGCGCGCCGGGCGGCGTAAACTTCATGACGGACGACCCGATTCCACAGCGGCGTCCCTTCTCGTCCGTATACCTACCGTCGGATGGCTGATCAGCATGGCATTCTTCCGGACCGTCAGCTTGTCCGACCCAATGCCTGCGATCGCAGGGGATGGCGTCGCGCTGCGGGCGCCGCAGATGGCCGACTGCGCCGAGTGGATGGCCTTGCGCGAAGCAAGCCGCGACTTCCTCACGCCCTGGGAGCCGACCTGGCCCGCCGACGATCTCACCCGTGCATCCTTTCGTCGGCGGATCAGGCGCTATTCCGAAGATCAGCGCAACGACCTCGCCTATGCCTTCTTTATTTTCCGCAAGCGTGACGATGCCCTGCTGGGCGGATTGACGCTCGCCAATATTCGTCGCGGCTGTGCCCAGGCGGCCAGCCTCGGCTACTGGATAGGAGCACCCTACGCGCGCCAAGGTCATATGACGGCCGCGGTGAAGGCCATCGTCCCGTTCGCATTCGCGACGCTGAAGCTTCATCGCGTCGAAGCCGCATGTATTCCTGCCAATGTGGCCTCGATCCGGCTCCTAGAGAAAACGGGTTTCAAGCGCGAGGGATTCGCGCGCGAATACCTTTGCATCAATGGCGTCTGGCAGGATCATCTGCTGTTTGCGCACCTCAAGGATGATTAGAGCATAGCGCTGGCCTTGGGGTCGCCACGAATTGGTTGATATAAGGTTCGACAAAGCGGGATTTGTTAAAAAGCTGAGTAGTTTCAATGGGCCCGGGAAGTGATCGTAAGCCAACGCGCGGTCCGCGCGCTGCGGCGGCGCTGATCGCGAGTGCCGCAGTCCTGTCCGGCTGCTCACTCGCTTCGAGCGTCGGGTCCTCCGATAACGCGCCCTCGTTGACCAGCCGGTTCGCAAGCCTTTTCTCCGGGGCAACGCCGGGCGTCACTCAACCGCACTCGCCAACTCCAACGGCACCGGATTACGAATGCCCCGGAGTCGATATTCGCGCCGGTGCGTCGACCCTGAATATCGCCGCTAAGGCCGTCGAGGCGACCGCCGGCGATCTGCGCTACCAGCTTTCGTTCGGCCAAACCGCCCGTGAGTGCGCAGTGCAAGGCACCACAATGAGCATCAAGGTCGGCGTCCAGGGCCGCGTCATCCTCGGGCCCATGGGCGGACCGGGGCAAGTCGATGTTCCCTTGCGCTACGCTGTCGTGCGCGAAGGTCCCCAGCCCAAGACGGTCGTGACCAAGTTTAAGCGCATTTCGATAACCGTTCCGTCCGGCCAGACTCACTTGCCATTCGTCGATATCGAGGAGGGCCTGAGTTTTCCGCTGCCGGCGAGGTCGGAACTCGATGCTTACGTCATCTATGTCGGTTTTGACGAGATCGGTGACAGGAACGAGAAGAAGTCGCCGAAGACCGCGAAAAAGACCACAACACGCTAGCAATAGAAGATTCGCGCTACCACCCGCGGAGTGCAACCACGGCACCCTTCAAATGCCGCAGGTCGGCAACAATGGTTTGCGCCCCGGCCGACTTCAGCTGCTCGCCAAGCTGCGCGTCCGCATGGCTGCCGCCGACAAACCCGATCGCGGTCATCCCAGCCGCAGTCGCTGCGGTCACGCCAGCCGCTGAATCCTCGACCACGATACAGTCAGCCGCCCGCACGCCCATCCTCGATGCTGCATGCAGGAATAGATCGGGCGCGGGTTTTCCGTTCGGCACGCCGGTTGCGGAAAAAAAGAAGTTGAAGAACCTCGCAAGTCCTGTGGTTTCCAGGCTGGCCCGGATACGCTCGGGAGGTGAAGATGATGCCACGCATTTCAGCCCGCGCAGCCAGGTAAGCGCATGGGCTGCATGGGGCATCGCACGCAGCTCCTCACGCAGGCGCTTCACCGTTGCCGCCGCGATGGTGGCGCCAAGGTTAGTCGGCAACTTCTGGCGAGTGACCGCTTCGATCATCGCCAACATGTCGGCGGGGCGGCGCCCGGAAAAACAGCGGATCACGAGTTCGGGGGTGATTGCAATTCCCGCGCGGGCGAGCTCATCCGCAGCCACTTCAGCAGCGATCTGTTCGCCGTCGACCAGCACACCGTTGCAATCAAAGATGATCACGGGAGCCTCGCACTACGCGTGCTCCTTGCGGGAGCTCGCCGGCCTTGCTGCCAATTCGACCGAATCACGGCTTAAGCAACTAGGAATCGCCGCCATGGCAAAAGTCGGGCACCACGCGGCGGACGAATCTTTTTGCACAATTTCTTGGGTCGGAGGCTCGCCGTACAGGCGTGGCCGTCCCCTGCCCAAGGGGGCGAGAAAAAGACTTAATTCAGCTTGGCCCTGAAATCGGCGATCCCTTTGGCCAAAAGGTCGTCGGCGACCTTGTCCTTCACGGTACGGGCGAGGATCCTCTCCGCCGCGGCAACGGCGACGTCGGCGGCGGCTGAGCGCACATCGGCTAGCGCCTGAGTTTCGGCCTGAGCGATCTTGCTTTCCGCCATCTTGGTGCGCCGTGCGACGAATTCTTCGATCTTGGCCTCGGCTTCGGCAGCAAGCCGCTCGGCCTCGGCCTTGGCGCTGGCGACGATCGTTTCCGCCTCGCGCTCGGCTTCCTGCTGCTTGCGCCGATATGTTGCGAGCAGAGCCTCCGCTTCTGCCTTGAGCCGGCTCGCCTCGTCGAGCTCTGCCTTGATACGTTCCCGGCGGTCGTCGATGCCTTTGACCAACCGCTTGTGCGCCTGCAGATAGCCGAGCACGCCAACAAAGATGATAAAGGCGACCGCGACCCAGAACTCGGCTTCAAACATCGGCTTCCTCAGCGTTGGAGCACATTGCTCACAGCCTGGCTGACGTCTTCGCTCGCTGGCGTAGTACCGGTCAGCCGCTCGACAATGGCGCCCGCAGCCTCGTCCGCGATGCTGCGTACATTTGTCATCGCCGCCGATTGCGAAGCAGCGATAACCTTCTCTGCATCGGCGATACGGGCCTGGAGCTTCGCGTCCACCTCCTTGCGACGAGCCTCGGCTGCTGCCGCTGCCTTTGCACGCGTCTCGTTGGCGAGCGCCTGGGCGCGTCCGCGTGCCTCCGCCAACGCCTTCTCGTGTGCCGAAATAGCGGCGTCCGATGCATCCTTGAAGCGCTGCGCCTCGGCAAAGTCGTCTTGGATACGCTGGCGGCGGGCGTCCAGAATCGAACCGATGCGCGGCAATGCAACTCGCGACATCAACAAGTAGAGCGCGATGAAGGCGACTGCGAGCCAAAACAGCTGCGAAGCGAATGTCGTCGAGTCGAAAGGCGGGAATCCGCGACCGTGCTCGGTCTCCGGAATGTGCTCAACCGAGGCGATGGGTTGTGCGTTCTTTTGAGCCATCGCAACCCCGAAACTCGCTGGCAGCGTCGATCGCTTTTGGGATGAACTGTCGGAAGTCAGAGGGCGAACAGCAGCAACAGCGCAATCAACAGCGAAAAGATGCCGAGCGCCTCGGTGACCGCAAAGCCGAAAATCAGATTGGCGAACTGGCCCTGGGCGGCAGACGGATTGCGCAGTGCGGCGGCGAGATAATGGCCAAAAATGGTGCCCACACCGACACCGGCGCCGCCCATCCCGATGCAGGCGATGCCAGCGCCAATCATTTTCGCGGCTTGGGGATCCATGAGAGAGCTCCTTTTCAGAGTTGGTGAATGGACATCAATGGCCCGCGTGGATCGCGTCACTGAGGTAAATGCAAGTGAGGATGGCAAATACGTAGGCCTGCAGGAGGGCCACGAGCAGTTCGAGCGCAGTGAGCGCGACGGTGAGGCCGAGCGGAATGATCGAGCCAAGCCAGCCGAGAAAGCCAAGCGCGCCCAGCATGGTCACGAAACCACCGAATACCTTGAGCGTGATGTGACCGGCCAGCATGTTGGCGAACAGCCGCACGCTGTGGGAGACGGGTCGCGACAAAAACGACAGCACCTCGATAAAAGTTACCAAGGGCAAGATATAAACCGGAATTCCGCTCGGCACCCACAGTTTGAAGAAATGCAAGCCATGCTTCCAGAATCCGTAGATCAGGACCGTGAAAAAAACGAGAAGCGCGAACGCAACCGTGATGATGATATGACTCGTGACCGTGAACGTGTAGGGAATGATGCCGATCACATTTAGAACTAGAATGAACATGAAGAGAGAAAACACGAGCGGGAAGAACTTCATGCCTTCCGGCCCGGCCGTGTCTCGCAGTGTAGCGGCAATGAATTCGTAGGACATTTCGGCGACCGCCTGCAGCCTCCCGGGCACGAGCGCCCGCGAACTGGTGGCGCCGAGCATCAGCAGGAGGATCAGGGCGAGCGCGATCATCATGAACAGCGCTGAATTGGTGAAGGCAATTTCGATCCCGCCGATGCGAGCGATCGGGAGCAGGTTTTTGATCTCGAATTGGTGGATGGGATCCATGCGGGATCAAGTCCTTGTCACCGCAACGCGGCGTGGCCGCTCAGGGGTGCGGCGCTCTTCATCGTTTCGGATCCAAGGGACTGCTCGGAACCACCCCCGCGGCCCGCATCACATTGAGAACGCCGGCCACGAAGCCGAGCAGCAGAAACACGATCATTCCCCAGGGCGCGATTCCCAGTAAGCGGTCGAGCACCCAACCGAGCGCCGCGCCAACCACAACCCCGGCGACGAGTTCGGTCGAAAGCCGAAAACCTCGGGCGATCGCGGACGGGTCGGCAGATGGAGGCTGCTGCGGACTGATTTCGGACGAATGATCGGCATGGATGTGGCCGAGTTGCTCGCCCAGACGCTTAAGCCTCGCGGAAAGCGCAGCCTCATCGTCCGGCGGTCGTTCGCGGTCACCTTTCTCGCGTGCGTCGTCGGCCATGCTTTCGACACCCGCGCCGATTTTAGCAGGATCACGACAATTATGCCCCCAAAGCCGCGCGGACCATACTGATTGGGTTTATGCGAGTCAAGAATTGACCCTTGCGGTAAACGTTTGAAAAGGAAGAGGAATAAGGACCCTGCGCTCGACGGCACGGGGCGCTGTTAGAGCAGCAGGCGCGATTGCAGCGAGAGAGTGGCGGCACTCCTTGCGCCTGCTTTGCCAAGCGGTGGGCGGTTGCCCAGTGGCGCCATTGCACCTTGCCCGAGCGATCGTCTATGGACCATGACGCAAGGAGAGATCGCATGATCCGCATGGCTCTATTCATCGCTGTTGGACTGGGGCTCGCGGGATCGCCGGCGGCCTGGGCGCAAAACGCGATGCCGGGGAGCGAAGATAACCGTTATACTTTCAACCGCGTCGAAGACAGCTATCTGCGGCTTGACGGGCGCACGGGCCAAGTATCGATCTGCGCGCGGCGCCCGGCGGGATGGGCATGTGAGGCGGTGCCGGATGAGCGTGCCGCACTCGAGGCCGAGATCGCCCGCCTTCAGGCCGAGAACGCAGCTGTCAAGAAAGAGCTCATCGCGCGCAATCTGCCGCTGCCTGGTACCGTAAAGCCGGAGCCGCCGGCGGCGAAGCCCGACGAGCCGCGTCTGCAATTGCCCAGTGACGCCGATCTCAACAAGGTCATGAACTTTATCGAGAAGGTCTGGCGCCGCCTGGTCGAAATGATCGGGACGCTGCAGAAGGATATGCTGAAAAAGGACTCATGATTACCGCGGCGGCAGGGGCATGACGGGCTCGTTGTCTTCCATCGCCACCTTGGTGCCCGAGATCATTGCGACTGCGACGCTCCTGGTCGACAGCAGCGGACGCTCCTTCACCGAAATCACGGACCAAGCAACGCGGTTCGTTGCCGAGAGCGGAGCGAAGGACGGTGCCCTATTCATGTTCATGCGGCACACTTCGGCTTCTCTGGTCATCCAGGAAAATGCTGATCCCGATGTGCGAATGGATCTTGTGACCGCGCTCGATCGCCTCGCACCCGCCGATGTCCCGTGGGTTCACGATGTCGAAGGGCCCGATGACATGCCGGCGCATGTAAAGACGATGCTCACCGGGGTATCCCTGCACGTGCCGGTGATTGCCGGGACGCTTGCGCTCGGCACGTGGCAAGGCATCTATATTGCCGAGCATCGCGCCCGTCCGCACCGGCGCGAAGTCGTGCTGCAATTCATCGGCTGCAGGCGGTAAGCTGCTCGGCTGATCCGCCAACGGCCGAGATAGACCGTCAGCAGTGCCGATGCTGAAATTATGATAAGCTTGGGCGTCGGCGAGATGTGAGCTTAGAGGTTGAGATGAGGCGGGTGGGCGAATCGGTACGCTTAATCATCGCGGACGACCATCCGCTGTTTCGCGGCGCCTTGCGCGAGGCAGTCTCGGGCCTGTTCGAGGAAGTCGAGATTGCCGAAGCGGGTTCGTTCGAGGATTTGACCAAGCTGCTGGAGCGCGGCGCGGAGGTCGATCTCATCCTGCTCGATTTGACCATGCCTGGCGTGCGGGGATTCTCCGGGCTCATGTATCTGCGTGCCCAGTATCCGAGCGTTCCGATCGTGGTGGTCTCGGCCAACGACGATGCTGGGGTCATCCGCCGCTGCATGGATTTCGGCGCGTTGGGCTTCATCCCCAAGACGCTCGGCATCGAGACCATGCGGGACGCCGTCACCCGCGTCTTCGAGGGCGGCGTATGGACACCGCCCGACATCGATCTCGGCGCCGGCTCGGATGCGGAGAGCGCTGATCTGTTGACGCGCCTTACCTCTCTGACACCGCAGCAGGTGCGCGTCTTGATGATGCTGTCGGAAGGCCTCCTCAACAAACAGATCGCATACGAGCTCGGCGTCTCGGAGGCGACGGTCAAGGCCCATGTCTCGGCGATCCTGCAGAAGCTGGGAGTCGAGAGCCGCACGCAGGCGGTGATTGCCGCCTCCAAGATCGAACTCGGCCAATGGCCGCAGCCGGTAGGCGTGGGGCATTGACTTAACCGCGGTGCGCGATGCCGCGATCGTGCGCCTCTCATTCCGCCGCCGCGAGCCGCTGCATGCGCCATTGCGTCAACAACGCACGCAATGCCGCTGGCTTGATGGGCTTATTGAGCAGCTGGATGCCGTTGGCGCGGGCATCCTCGCGAACGCGCGGGCTGCGGTCGGCGGTAATCAGGATGGCCGTGACATCGGCGCCGAAGCGGCGGCGCAACTCCGTGATCGCTGCAATGCCATTGCCTCGGTCGAGGTGGTAATCGACCAACAACCCGTCAGGCGTGATTCTGGCCTCTGCCACGACTGTGATCGCCGCCTCGAGATCGGCGGCCTTGAGAACTCGGCAGCCCCAGCCCGCGAGAAGCGTTTCCATTCCGTCGAGAATCGCCAACTCATTATCGATGCACAAAACAGTGATGCCGGAGAGCTGCACGCGATCAACCTCCCGTGCCACGCGGGGCTGTTGCCTCGGCGGTATCGCGGCCGAAAGCGGGACCTCGACGCAGAACTGCGATCCTCGACCGATCGACGAGTTGACTGTGATCTTGTAATCGAGAACGCGTGCGATCCGCTCCACGATCGAAAGCCCCAGTCCTAAGCCACGCGCCGCCTTGGCCCCCTGTTCGAGCCGATGAAATTCCTGAAAGATTGCTTGCTTCTTTGACGCCGGAATGCCGAGACCGGTATCGAAAACGTTGATGCGCAGTCCTCCGCCATGGCGCCGGCAGCCGACAAGCACGCGTCCATTCGGGGTATACTTGATCGCATTGGACACGAGGTTCTGCAGCAGCCGTCGCAACAAGCGCCGGTCGGACCGGACCGCGAGCGAGCAGGGCACGAACTTGAGGTTTAGTCCTTTCTCCTGCGCGAGCGGCGTGAACTCCACCTCGAGCTGACGCAACAGCTCGTCGATGCGAAAGCCGACGATCTCCGGCCGCATTGCGCCCGTATCGAGCCGAGAAATGTCGAGCAGCGTCCCGAATATGTCTTCCACCGCGTCGAGCGAAGCATCGATATTGGTGATCAGTTGGACATCGCTGCCGCCTCGCTGCCGCTCGACGAGGCTGGTGACGTAGAGGCGCGCGGCATTGAGCGGTTGCAGGATGTCGTGGCTCGCCGCGGCGAGGAAGCGGGTCTTGGAGATATTGGCCTGTTCGGCCTCGCCCTTGGCACGACCGAGTTCCGTATTGAGGCGG
>DASQXF010000128.1:0-5663 GCA_035639895.1 Xanthobacteraceae bacterium | reverse complement strand
CGGGCGTTCGCCCGCCGCCGCCAACATGCGCGCGACCGCGAGCGCCGTCGGCGTTTTGCCGGCCCCGCCGACCGTTAGATTGCCGATGCAAACGACGGGCACGCCGGCGCGGCGGCCGCGACCCGTAAGCCGCGCTCGCGCCACTGCGCCGTAGACGGCGGCCAATGGCGCGAGCAGAGCGGAAGCAAGGGAAGGCTCGCGCCACCAGAACGCCGGCTCACGCATGGCGCTCGCGCTGACGAACCTGCCTGAGATACGGCTCGAGCGCGGCGAGCGTGCGTTCGAGCCCGCCGCCGAGCGCGGCAACGCTCGCGCGCGCGGCGGCAATCACCGCTGCACGCGCATTCGCGTCCTTGAGCCAAGCGGTCGCCCGCAGCGCCAGTCCCTCGACGTCGCTCACCTGTTCGGCGCCGCGCGCCGTGTCGAGCGCCGCATAGACTTCCGCGAAGTTCCAAACATTCGGCCCATGCAGAATCGCCGCGCCGAGCTTGATCGGCTCGATCGGATTCTGACCGCCATGGCTCGCCAGCGATCCCCCGACGAATACGATCGGGGTGAGCCGATAGATGAGACCGAGCTCGCCCAGCGTGTCGGCGACGTAGACCTCGGTGTCGCCGCCCGGCAATTCCCCGCGCGAGCGCAGGGCCGCGGCAAGGCCGGCGGCCTTGGCGATGTCCAGAATGGCAGCGCCCCGCTCGGGATGGCGCGGCGCAATGATCGTGAGCAGCCGGGGAAACGCGCGGCGCAGCCGCCGGTGTGCCTCGAGCAACGTTTCCTCCTCACCGGCGTGGGTCGAGGCGCCGGCGAGGACCGTGCGTTCGCCGATCGCCGCGCGCAACTCGGCCAGCCTGCCGGGATCGGCGGGGGGCTCCGGCACATCGAGCTTGACGTTGCCAGTGGTGACGATGCGAGGCGCTCCGAGCTCGCGATAACGTTCGGCATGGGCGGTCGATTGCGCGAGGCAGAGATCGAAGCGGCGCAGCAGGGCGGCGATCGTGGCAGGAACGCGCCGCCAGCGATTGAAGGAGCGCTCGGAGACGCGGCCGTTGATCAGGATCAAAGGAACGCCTCGCTCGGCGCTGGTCATGATCAAGTTCGGCCACAGATCGGACTCGACGAAGAGCGCGAGATCGGGCTGCCAATGATCGAAGAAGCGTTTGACGAAGCGCGGCGTGTCGAGCATCACAAACTGGTGGATCACGCCCTTGGGCAGGCGTTGCTCGGCGAGATTGGCCGACGTCACGGTGCCCGACGTGCACAACACAGCCAAACCTTTCTCGCTGATGCGCTCGATCAGCGGGATGACCGAGACGAGCTCGCCGACGCTGGCGCCGTGCACCCACACCAGCGGGCCCGATGGACGCGCGACGTCGCTTTCGCCGTAGCGTTCGTTGAGACGCGCGGCGAGCTCCTTGCCGCGTTTCAATCGATGCGACATGAGCACCGGCGCCAGCGGGGTAGCTGCCGCCGTGAGCAGGCGATACGCGTGCAGCGTCAGCGGCAAACCCTCAGCCACGGCTGGCGGGCTCCGGCGGCCCATCGGCAAGCGCGTAGGCGCGCGCGGTCGCCGCATTGAGCGAGTCCTCGAGCCTGCGCCGCGCCGATTCGAGGGCCGCGGCGTCGGCGTCCGCAGACACGCGAACGGGCTCGCCGGCAACACCGGCACCACGGCCGAAGGGAAGATTGATGGCGGTGCGGTCCCAGCTGTTGAGCTCCAGCCGCCGCCGGGTGGCAATGGCAATCGGATAGATCGGCCGACCGGACGCGCTCGCGAGCTTGACGACGCCAAGTCCGGCCACGCGCGCGATCTTGGGAATGTCGGCGGTGAGCGCGACATTGTAGCCCTCCTCGAGCGCGCTCAACATTTCCCTGAACGCGCTCACGCCGGCCTTGCCGACGAATCCACGGCCGTGATTGCCGGACCCCCGAATGGCGCCGATGCCGAGCCGCTCCACGGCGAGCGCATTGATCTCGCCGTCGCGGTGGCGTGAGACCAGCACCTTGCCGCGATCGTGCGCGCGTTTGATGAAAGGCGCGAGAAAATGCTGGCCGTGCCACATGGCGATGATGACTGGCGCCTCCCGGTCGAAGCGCTCGTAGATACTTTCCGGTTCGATCACGAGCCGGGTCGTCTTCCATACCAGACGCAGGTATTCCGCCGCCACGACCCCGACGGTCTTCTGGAACGGGCGCGAGCCAACGAGGTGCTTGGTCCAAGACATCGACGGCGTGAAACGTCAGCGCTTGGCGCGCTGATCCGCTTGCGGATCGAGCAACCGGTGCAAATGCACGATGAAGTAGCGCATGAGAGCGTTGTCGACGGTCTGCTGCGCTTTCGCGCGCCAGGCAGCATAGGCGCTGGCGTAGTTGGGATAAATGCCGACGATGTCCAGCTTGCCGAGGTCGCGGAATTCGACCTCGTCCAAATCCGTGAGCTCGCCGCCGAACACGAGATGCAGCAATTGTCGCGGCTCAGCCTGCTGCGGCATGGCTTGCGTCCCTTGATGCCTTCGATCAGGAACCATGGCGAGTGGCTCGCGTCAAAACCGAGTGTCGGACGCCGCGCAAACCGCTCGACCCGATCACGCGAACTCGGCCAACCGATCGCGAATGGCATCGAGCAAGCGCGCGTGGCGGGCACGCCCCGCCGCCACCAGCACGCCGTGGACGGGATCCGGCCGATTGTAGATCAAACTTTCCCCCTGCAAAGTCGTCATCAGCCCGCCGGCTTCGTGCACCAAAAGATCGGCCGCCGCAAGGTCCCAATCGCGGCTGTTGGGGGCGACGAAAGTGCCGTCGAGCGCACCGGTCGCGACGCGCGCAAGGCGCAAAGCGAGCGAGGGAATTCTCGGCACGGTCGCGACGCGCGGCTCGATCGCGGCCAGGCTGTCGAGGCGACGCTTGGCGCCGGAGAACGTGGCGCCGGCCAGATGATCACCGGTACTCGCCGCGATCGGCCCCCCATTGAGCGTGGCACCCTCGCCCGCCACCGCGAGGAACAGCTCGTCGCTCACCGGGGCGTAAAGCGCCCCAACCAACGGCCGGGCAGCGCGTACCAGAGCCGCGGCGATCACCCAGTCCGGCAGTCCCGCGAGATACGCGCGAGTGCCGTCGATCGGATCCACCACCCACACCTCGGCGCGCCCCAATCGCGCCGGGTCGTCTTCCGTCTCTTCGGAAAGCCAGCCGGCGTCGCGGATGGCCAACAGACGCTCGCGCAACAGCGCATCGACGGCGACATCGGCCTCGCTCACCGGCGAGGAGACGCCTTTGATCCAGTTCACCGGCTGACGACGAAATGTTTGCAGCGCCAGCGCGCCGGCTTCGCGCACGGCTAAAGCAAGACGATCGCACAAGAGCGCGCGGTCGATGTCATCGGCCGGCAACGGTGAGACCCTCCACGCGCAGCGTCGGCGCATTGGTGCCGAAACGGAATTCCAGATCGTTCGCGGGAAAGAGTCCCTGGAACATGTCGATCAGACTTCCGGCGATCGTCATTTCACTGACGGGATAACTGCGTTTGCCATTTTCGATCCAGAAGCCGCTGGCACCGCGGCTGTAGTCGCCGGTCACGTAATTGACCCCCACGCCGATCAGATCGGTGACGTAAAAGCCCTCGGCGATGTCCGCCATCAGCGCTTCCGGCGTATCGTTGCCGGCGGTGAGATGCAGATTGCTCGGTCGTGGCGCAGGGGTCGAGGATACGCCGCGCTCGGCGTGGCCGGTGGTGCGCAATCCGAGCTCGCGTGCGGTGGCGCAATCGAGCAGCCAAGATGCGAGCACGCCGTCCTCCACTACGGCCAGATGCTTGGTGGCAACCCCCTCGGCATCGAACGGCCGCGAGCGCAAGCCGCGCAAGCGCCGCGGATCATCAATGACGTGAATGCCCGGCCTGAACAGCCGCTGCCCGAGTTTGTCCTTGAGAAAACTGGTCTTGCGCGCGACGGCGCTGCCGTTGATGGCGCTGGCGAGGTGGCCGATGAGGGAGCCCGCCACCCGCCGATCGAACACGACCGGCACGCGCTTGCTCTTCACCTTGCGCGGATTGAGCCGCTCGATCGCGCGCTCGCCCGCGGTACGTCCGACTTTCTCCGGAGACTCGAGATCGGCGCCATGGACCGTGGAGGAATAGTCGTAATCGCGCTCCATCGCCGTTCCCTCTCCGGCGATGGCGGTCATCGACATGCCGTGGCCCGAACTGAGATAGGCGCCGGTAAAACCGTGGCTCGTCACCAGCACCATGCCGCCGATGCCGGCCGAGGCCGAGGCGCCGCCCGATGTGGTGACGCCTTTGACGGCGAGTGCGGTGCTCTCTGCGCGGCGCGCGCGCTCTTCCAGTTCCGCGATCGTTGGAAGATCGGGATCCAGCAGATCGAGGTCGGGAAAGTCGCGAGCCAGTTGCTCGGGATCGGCAAGGCCGGCGAACGGATCGTCCGGCGCCACTTTGGCCATGGCGACCGCGCGCTCGGCGAGCTCCGCCGCGTTTGCCTTAATGTCGTTCGTCGACACGACTGCTTGACGGCGCCCGACGAACGCGCGCAGTCCCACATCGTCGCCTTCGGAGCGCTCGGATTGCTCGACCGCGCCCTCGCGCACCTCGACCGCGAGCGAGACCGAGCGCAGCGCGAGCGCGTCGGCGGCGTCCGCGCCGGCCCGGCGAGCGGCCGCGACCAACCGTTCGGCGAGGTCGGTCAGCGCGGACTGGTCGAGGAGCGAGGACATCCGGAAGATTTACGTTCTGTTTGCAAAGAGTCGAGGGGATCACGGAAGTTTGCGGGGGCGCGGCAAGGACTCATCAAGCATGAGTCGCACGCGAACCGGGGAAACCGCAGATTAACCAGGAACGTTAAGGGGAGTCCGACCAATTTGAGGCATCTTTGCGGAAACGGGCGGGGGAACCAAGCGGCCATACGAGACCGGGATATGCCCGGCACCGGTCAGCCAAAGTTCGAGGCGTCAAACAACCAGGGGCCGTGCCTGTGTGGGGTCGAGCCGCGATGAGCGGCTCGGCCCCTTCTCCTTCCGCGGCAACCCTCCTGCCCCGCTGATCGGAACGCGGTTATCGCCGCCGCTCGGGAATCTGGATCAGTTCGGCGAGGTCGCCCTTGCTCAGTGGCGCGGTGATGAATTTGAAGTTGATCGCATCGGCCATCACCTCGTCGATCCCCGACATACGATCGGGGTCGACCGCGGCGCGCGGCAGGAATTCCTGCAAGGCGCGTCTCGCCGTCGGCTCCGAGAGCTTCGCGAAGGCGGCATAGGCCGTCAGCCCCTCCGGCGTCGAATAGACCCAGGCGAGCGCGTCACGGTAGCCGCGCATGAAGCGCACGAACACGTCCGGGCGCGCTTTGAGCTCGGTGGCATTGGCGATGATGACGCGGCTGGTCTGCTTGTCGAAGTCCGGGGCATCGGATGATTTCATGATCAAGCGGGTCTTGCCGGCTTCGAGCTCGGCGACGCCGAACGGCGCGCCCGCCCAACCCACGTCGACCTGTCCGCTCATGGTCGCGGTCATGGTCGCGGCGGCGTTGCCGGTGGGCACCGGCTTGAAGTTGATGTTGTAGTGCCGCTGCAGCGCCAGCACGCCGGCGTGCGTCGAGGAGCCATTGTTGGAATAGGCGACGGTTTTGCCCGCAAGGTCTTGCGGGCTGCGGATCGGCGAG
>DASQXF010000127.1:0-3694 GCA_035639895.1 Xanthobacteraceae bacterium | reverse complement strand
TCGGCGCGAGCAAGGCGTCCGGCGATTGCATGGTCCACAGGGTCGCGCCGCTGATCGCGCACCAGAGCAGCGGAATGACGAGAAGCTCCCAATGCGTGCGATCAGCCGCAATGAGAACGCCGAGCGTCGCCACGACGGTGGGATCCGGCGCAATGCCGAAGATCTCGGCTTGCAGCCACGGGCGACCAAGGAGGCGGCCGACCAGCGGCCAAGCAAACAGCGCAAGGACAAAGATGCAAAGCCCGGTCGCCGCTGCCACGTCACGGCTCGAGCGGAGCGACAGCCGGTTGCGGATAACGCCGGTCCAGACGAGCAGCAGCGCTTCGAGTGCATAGCCCACGGCGAAATAGCTGGCGGCCCAGTTGATGGTGTCGTAGCGGACGAGCAAGTAGGCCCAGGCGACGAACAGCCAGCAGGCGGCAAGGATGCCCGCGATGATGCGACCCTGCCAGGCTCCGCCACGAAGCCACAAAACCAGCACCGTGACCCCGAGCACGATCGCCAAAGCATGCCACGGCCAAAGCGCGAGATTGTAGAGCTCGAACAGGCGGTAATAGGTACGCGGCGAAAACAGCAAGAAGTCCGACAGCGAATAGGTCCACCATTCCGACATCAGAGCTTCTCGACATGCGCGATCATGCGCCTACGCATGGCCTCATCCGGCAGCAGCCCGGTGGCGGCGGCCAGGTTTTCCCGCACATGATCGACCCGGGTGGTCGCCGGGATGGCGCAGGTCACGGCCGGATGGGAGACGATGAACTTGAGGATGATCTGCGCCCAACTCGCGCAGCCGATCTCCGCCGCCCAGCCGGGCAGCGGATGGCGCTCGATTTTTCTGATGAGCTCGCCTTCGCGAAAGGGCCGGTTGACGATCACGCCGATGCGGCGCTCCCGCGCCAGCGGAAGGATCCGGTCTTCGACCTCGCGGTCGAGAATGTTGTAGGTGACCTGAACGAAGTCGAGCGGCTGGGCGCGCATGATCCGCTCGACGTCGCCGTGGCGGCGCCCTTCCGAGGTGGTGATCCCTACATAGCGGAGCCGCCCGGCGGCCTTCATGGCGAACAGCGTCCGCAGATGCTCCTCCCAGGAGAGGAGATTGTGGACCTGCAGCAGATCGAAGCGAGGCACGCCCCAGAACCCGCGGGAGGCTTCGATCTGGTCCGGACCGCGGGCGCCGGAGGAGATCCAGACCTTGTCGGCCGAAAACAGGCTCGGCGGCGGGTTGAGCTTGGTGAGACCGTACCCAATCACCTTCTGGGACGAGCCGTACATGGGCGAGGAATCGATCAGGCGTCCGCCGGAATCGAAAAAGGCGCGCATCACCTGCGCACAGGCATCGCGCGCGATCGTGTCGTTGCCGACATTGAAAGTGATCCAGCTGCCGAGCCCGACCAGGGGCAGCTCTTCGCCGGTCGAGGGTATCGGCCTGCTGAGGACGCGAGCCTGCTGGGAAGACGCGAATTGCGGGCGCAACAGTGCGGCCGCACCGGTGGCGGCCAAGGCGCGCAGCAGCCGGCGACGACTGAGTGGCGACATTTGCTCCATCGAGCGCGCTCCCTAGAGGGGCGCCGACTCACGGCCGAGGGCAACGATCCGACGCCCCAACCCTGCTCATGTAGCGCGGCTTTCCCAACCCTCAAGGCGTCGGACAGACGACGACGATGCGGACACTGCACGAGGGCGTGTGTACTTTCCGGAAGGCGTCCAATCGCGCCAGGCGTGACAGCGCGCCGCCGAATTGTTATCGGCCGCCGCAGAGAACGGCGGACGCCGCAGCGTGACGAAGCACGTTGCGGTGTTTCCTGAGGTGATTGTTCCCTGGCCATGATGCAGCAGCCTCGTGATAGGCTGCCCGTCGGAGAGCGCCGATGAAATCAGTTCTGATTGCAGGCCTTTTGTCAGCTTTGACGATCAGCCAAGCGAATGCTCAGGTCTACTACAACTATGCGGACTGGGAGCGGCTTAACGAGTCGGACCGGGCCGCGTACATCGCGGGGGCTTACGATTCGCTGGTCAGCATCGCGACCGCGGAGACCGCATCTTCCGCTCGGCACTATTCAAGGTGCGTTCTAAGCCGTCAGCTCTCGAATGAACAACTCGCCAAGAACGTCCGCGCCTTCGTGGCCACGCGTCCAAATTTGCAGAGGGGGCCGGTGCAGGGGGGCCTGATCAATTATCTCGTCGAGCTTTGCGGCGCGCCTCCCAACTAGGGCGCTGGTAAGTGCTGCGCGGTTTTCGTACCATTGCAATCCGCGAGCTTTTACATGGGGGTATGGGCCATGCGGTGGGCGATATTGCTTGTGGCCATCGGTCTGTGCGGCTGCATCACGACGGCCGATGACGAGATGAGGGTCCTGTCCTACACGTCGACAGGCATCGAGTATTCGGCCTGGACAGGGGCCTACTCGAGCAAAGCCATCACCGACTTGGCCCAACAGTATTGCCAAAGGGAAGGCAAAACCGCGCAGATCATCGATTCTGAAACGGCCGAAAAGAATATTTTCAAGGGCAGTCGGGTGGTCTACCGCTTCAATTGTGTCGGTTAGCTAAGCGCGAACTGTCTTCGCGGGCTCGCGATCGGCGCCAGCCCGCAAAGCGTCAAATCGGCAAGGGTACGAGCGCGGCTGCGATCAAGCGCGGTTGTAGGCCGCGATGATCAACCGCGATTGAACGCCGCGAGCACGGCGCGCGGGATGTCGGCGCGCGTGAGGCCGCGTGCAGCGAGTTCGCGGTCCGACAGGTTGGCCAGATTTTGGTAGGCGAGCGCCATGGCGCGCGCCTCCTCGATCCCGGCCAAGAACTGGGCGCAATAGACAGACAGCCGGCCGAGCAGGGCGGAGGCGGTGCGGATCAGGGCGGAGAGTGCGAGCATGTCATCCAATCAGATTGCTTGAGGAAACGTCATCTGCCCTGTCGTATATCCTGGTATACCAACGCTGTCACCGACACTTACCGCATAGCAGCAATACCGCGGCGCTGATGTGAAATTGGGCGCGAGAGCGACGATCGGGCGTTGCCGAGCGGCGCAGAGCGATCGTGGCCGCACGAGCGATGCTCCGAGCCCACAACGCATCGCGCCGCGACTCGCCCAGCGATGCCGGCCGAGTACACTTGCCCTTGGAAATCAACCGATTCGTCCGGAACAATCGATGCCAGTGCGCCAACTCTCCGAAGGCATCGTCAACCGCATCGCGGCGGGCGAGGTGGTGGAGCGTCCGGCGAGCGTGGTCAAGGAGCTCGTGGAGAACGCGCTCGATGCCGGCGCAACGCGCATCGAGATCGTCACCGACGGCGGCGGACGCAGGCTGATCCGCGTCAGCGACGACGGCAGCGGCATGACGCGCGAGGACCTATCGCTGGCGGTCGAACGCCACGCCACCTCCAAGCTGCCGGATGATGATCTGCTCGACATCCGCACGCTGGGCTTCCGCGGCGAGGCTTTGCCCTCGATCGGCGCGGTGGCGCGTCTCACCATGACGACCCGGCACGCCGGCGCGGCCCATGGCTGGACGATCACGGTCGACGCCGGCCGCAAGAGCGAGGTCAAGCCGGCGGCGCAGGGCGAAGGCACGCGTATCGAGGTGCGCGACCTTTTTTATGCGACGCCGGCGCGGCTCAAATTTCTCAAGAGCGACCGCAGCGAGGGCGAGGCGATCCGCGAGGCGGTGCGCCGGCTGGCGATGAGCCGGCCCGA
>DASQXF010000126.1:0-3542 GCA_035639895.1 Xanthobacteraceae bacterium | reverse complement strand
CCCGTGCCACGGCTATAGCTTGCGGCTCTCGCCGCCGTCGCTGCTTGGGCGGAACGACCAGCTGAAGGGGCCGGTACGATCTTTGTCGGGCTGCTCGGCTCGCTCCCGCTGCTGGTGAGGGATATCGATGCCCGCTTCCCGAAACCGCTTGATGACCGCGTAATTGAGGTCACTGCGCACCGAGAGCGCCTTTTCAACGTCGGCGACGACGCACCGCAACTCGAACTCGAGAGCGCTATCACCGAACGCCAACAGGAACACCCCCGGAGGGGGGGACTGCACGATTTGCGGCTGCGCGCTGGCGATGTCGAGCAAGATCTGGCGCACTTGCACCGGATCGCTGTCGTAAGCGACGCCGACCTTGATGACGATGCGGCCCAACGTATTGGCGCGCGTCCAGTTCTTGACCACACCGGTGATGAACTCGGAATTCGGAATGATCACGCTCGCGCGATCGAACGTCTCAATCTCGGTTGCGCGGACACGAACGCGCCGCACCCACCCCTCTTCGCCCTTGACCACGATCGAGTCGCCGACGCGGATCGGCCGCTCCGTGAGCAAGATAAGGCCGCAGACGAAGTTCGATACGACGGACTGCAGGCCAAACCCGATGCCGACCGAAAGCGCGCCGGCAATGAGCGCGACCTTCTGCAGATCGAAGCCGAGCCCGCTCAGCGCCAGCCCTATCGCCGTGATCGCGCCGACATATCCAAAGATCGTAGCGATCGAAAGCTGAAGACTGGGCTCCAACTTGGTCCGGGGCAGCAACTCCGTCTCCAACCAACGTTGGACGATCCGGGTTACGATCAGCAGCAGAAAAAGGACCAGGACGGCTGTGAACACCGCTTCAAACGAGACATGGATCTCCCCGATCTTGAAGCCGAATGGGATATTGCGAACGGTGTCGAACAGATCGGCGGTGGAGACCTCCCAAGGGCCAATGATTAGGAGGAACGAGGCAAGGATCAGAATGACGCGAATAGCTGCCGATAACACCGCTGCCCCGAAACCGAGCGTGCCGGCGCTGATGCCAAGGTCCGCAGCCAGCGTCTGCCCTTTGGCGGTTTGCTCGCCGATCGTGGAAAAGAGTGTCTGGGTGATCACCAGCAGCAGATAAAGGGCCCCGATCGTTGCTGCCGCGACGATGACTCGCAAAGCGACGAATGCGGCGAGGCCTGCGTAGCCGGCAATGAGCGCGAGCGCGATGAACACAGCGACCAGCAAGCCCACGGGGTGAGCCCAGGCCGCGGCAAGGAGGGCCTCGCCTTGATCCTTCCTGATTTGCCTTAGCCGGATGACGAGGTGCGTGAGGAAACCGGCCGTGATCGCCGCGAACAGCGCGTTGGTTGCAACCGTGATAATGAGCGGCGCAAACAATGTCTTGTGGACGACCTGCGAAACGACCAGAACGCCGAGCGCGCGCGCGGACCAGACCAAGTGATTATGGAAACACAGCGCGGTGCGGTCGTCTTCTTGCAGGAGACGGCGGTGCGGCTCCCTCGGTGCAAACAGCCCGCGCGCCACGCCGTAGCTGAAGCTCGCGGCCGCTATGCCGGCAACAAGTCCCTCAGCAATTTCCTCAACGCGACTCGTCAACAAGTCGAGCGCAGCAAATGCCAGCAGCGCCGCGGCCGCCGCCAACGGTGTGCGGACGGCGTACCAAATGAACACCCAAAGCGCCACCCATGCTTTGGCGGAACGGGTATCCGTCGGGCGGGCGATAAGTCGGGGGAACCACCATCGAGACAATCCGATGGCAAGAGCAATGATGGCCGCGAGGATCAATAGGCCTGCGGTCCAGCGCAGCCTATCGCCGCGTTCACTGAGCCAAGTGTGCACCACGGCTTGTTCAGCGCGCAGCTCGATCGGGAAGGCGCGAAGAGTATCCATCCAAAAGGATGGATTGAGCACACTCGGGCTGCGCGCGAATAACTCTTGGGCGTACAAAGCGTGACGTCGCTGCGCGACGCGATCGCTCAGCTGCGCCGCTCTGAGCGAGAGCACCCTCGCCTGCTTTAAGTCACCGTCAACTTCGCTGAACTGCTTCGTCAGGTCCGCGCGCTCGCTGGCGACGTCGGCGTTTTCAGGGGGGGCATCCTTGGCTGGCGGGGGACCAAGTTGGTCCAAGCGTTGGCGCAGCTCGTTAGCACGGGGTTCGAGTTCCTCGATCATGCCTCGCAGCGAGTCCGTCGTGGCGTTGAGGGTTTGGCGAAAACCCGCGAGCATCTCGGCGGTCACATCCTCACGGTCTACGCCGGTCTCGATCTCCTCCAGCGAGGATTTGAGCGATTCGAGCGAGGGTGGCTCGGCTGGCGCGGACGATTCCGCGGCATTGCCGAGCGCCGCGGCAGTCACGAGAAACGCTGCTGCTACCGCCCAAAAAATCGCTGGCCGGCCCAGAGCAAGCCAAATGCGCCTGATCGTCATGAGACCGTCTCCCTCCTTGTGCGGGAATGGCACCGAGAACGGCGGGCTGTTCATCTTGCCCTGCGCCTTAGCTCGAAGGAGCGGGCGAGGCGAGCCCCGCCGCCTTGATTCCCTCAAGACCCGCGTCTAAGACCCTGAGCGGGCACGGAAAGCATGATCGTCCTGATCGACAATTACGACAGCTTCACGTTCAACCTGTTCCACTATCTGGGCGGACTAGGGGCGGATGTCGTTGTCTATCGCAACGACAAAGTCGCAGTCGATCAGGTCCTGGCCCTGGACCCGGAGGCCATCGTGCTCTCCCCTGGCCCGCGCACGCCGCGCGATGCCGGTATCTGCCTCGAGCTGATCACCAAGGCCGCGCCGAGCTTTCCCGTGCTGGGCGTGTGCCTCGGGCACCAGGCGATCGGGCAGGCCTTTGGCGGCGCGGTGGTGCGCGCTCCGGTGCCGGTCCACGGCAAGCTCTCCGAGATCCGGCATCAGGGTACGGGCATATTCCGGGGCATCAATGCGTCCTTCAAGGCGACACGCTACCATTCTCTTGTGGTGGATCGGGCGAGCTTGCCGCATGAACTCATTGTGACAGCGGAGACCGATGACCGTCTGATCATGGGGCTGGCGCATCGGACGCTCACGGTACACGGCGTCCAGTTCCATCCCGAGAGCATTGCCTCCGAGTACGGCCATCTCATCCTGCGAAACTTTCTGGAGATCGCCGCCGCCTGGAACGCTGCGACAGGCCGGCGTTCGGCCGGCGTTCGGGCGGCCCGCCGCGTTTTGTGAGACGCCAAGGTGACCGACGAGCTCAAGGGATTGATCGCCAAGGCCGCGACCGGCGCCGCGCTGAGCCGCGAGGAGGCCGCGCGCGGTTTCGATACCATGATGTCGGGCGAAGCGACGCCATCGCAAATGGGCGCCCTGCTGATGGCGTTACGTGTGCGCGGTGAGACGGTTGACGAGATCACCGGCGCAGTGACGGCGATGCGCGACAAGATGCTCCGCGTCGCGGCGCCGCCCGACGCGATCGATGTCGTCGGCACCGGCGGCGATGCCTCGGGCTCGTTCAACATCTCGACCTGCGCGGCCTTCATCGTGGCAGGCGCTGGCGTGCCGGT
>DASQXF010000125.1:0-7467 GCA_035639895.1 Xanthobacteraceae bacterium | reverse complement strand
GCGGGAGAGGGCGCAAGGATGTGCCCACGATCTCGAATGGGTGAGGGGTTTGCGCGAAGACCCTCACCCATTCATCGCTTGGCAGCAGCGAGTTGCCCTCTCCCGCAAGAGGAGAGGGCTCAATAACGAGCACCGCGCTTGCGGCGCCAATTTCTTTCACACGCTCTTTCGCGAGGGGCGACAGCATCTGATTAATCAGCTGGATTCGGAGTCGCGTGCGCGACGACTGACGCGAGCGCCTGGGTGAGCGCGCTGGGGCTCAGCGGCTTGGTCAGATAGCCGTCCATGCCAGCGGCTCGGCCCGCGGCCTCGGCATTCGTGCGGCCGGATACGCCCACGATCGGCACGCGGCCAGCCCGACCAGGAAGCGCGCGGATGCGCCGCGTCGCTTCGACGCCGTCGACATCGGGCAGCGTCACATCCATCAACACGACATCATAGGTAGCCCGCGCCACCGCCTCGACCGCCGCCGCGCCGGTGCCGACGAAATCCGCCCGGTGGCCGAGCTCGGTAAGGATGGTGCTGAGCAGGACGCGGCCGTGCGGATTGTCCTCGACACATAGAACAGCGAGCGGGCGAACCGGTGCATCGGTCGCGGCCGCGGCGTCGACGGCCCCCGGTCCCTGCGCGACCTCGTCCACGGTGACCGTCATGCGGAAGCGGCTGCCGCGCCCGGGCTCGCTTGCGACGGTCAACTGTCCGCCCATGGCCTTCGCGATGCGCTTTGCCAAGGTGAGCCCGAGCCCAGCGCCGCCATAGCGGCGCGCAACTTGATCGCTCGCCTGCGCGAAGGGCCGGAACAGCCGCTTGATCTCCGCACCGGTGAGCCCGATGCCGCTATCCGTAACGGTGAAGATCAGCCGCACCTTGCCGCGCGCAGCCCGTTCGCGGGTCACGTCGAGGCGCACACTGCCGCGCTCGGTGAACTTCACCGCATTCTCGATCAGATTTTCCAGTGCCGCCCGCAGCCGCAAGTGATCGCCGATCACCGCCTCAGGCAGCGTTGCCGCGATATCTGTGGCGTGCGCGAGCCCCTTGGTCTCCGCGCGCGCCGCAAGTGAAGCCGCGAGCGCATCGGCAAGGCGGCGCGGGCGGATCAGCTCGCGCCGAAGTATGAGGCCCTTGGCGTCTGCGCGCGCGGCGTCGACGATCAACGAGGTGAGTAAGACGACATGCTCGGCGGTGCTCTTGATCGCACTCGCCCAACCGCGCTCGCGCGGCCCAAGCTCGGACGTGGCGAGCAGCTCGCCCAACGCCAGGATTCCGGTCAGCGGCGTTCTGATCTCATGCGCGATGTCTGCCAGCGTTGCCTCGATGGCGCGCGCATTGGGCATCGGCGCGCGCGCCGCGCGCTTGTTTCGACGCGGCCGTTTGCCGGCGGATGTTCTCGGTCTCGCCATCGCATCCCTACGGCAGATTGCCACGCAGATACCGCGACGGCCACAGGCTCACGCAAGCCCCACCATCCGCCGAATATCGGCCGCGCTGGCGCCATTCTCGCGCAACGCCCGCAACGCGGTGGCGCGGGTCGATTTCGACAGCTTTTTCCCGTCCGCGTCCAGAAGCAGCGGGTGGTGATGGTACGTGGGTGCTGGAAACCCGAACAGCGCTTGCAGCAGCCGGTGCACGCTGGTCGAGGCGAACAGATCCTGCCCGCGCACCACGTGGGTCACGCCTTGCTCGGCGTCGTCGATCACCACCGAGAGATGATAGCTCGTCGGCATCTCCTTGCGCGCGAGCACGACATCGCCCCACGCTTGCGGGCTTGCCTCGACCGACCTGGCTTTGCCCGCGCCATCCGTCTCGATCCACCTCAGCGGGCCCGTTCGCGCGATCGCCGCGCCCATGTCGAGTCGCAGGGCATAGGGCTCGCCCGCATCCATGCGCCGCCGGCGTTCGGTTGCCGAAAGCGAGCGCGCATGACCGGGATAGAGCGCTACGCCATCGGGATCGCGCGGCCAGGGCCGCTCCCGCTCGGCGACAAGGCGCGCGATCTCACCGCGTGTCTCGAAGCTCGGATAAACGAGACCGTCGAGCCGCGCCAGCGCGGCGCGATACGCGTCGAGATGCGCGCTCTGCCGCCGCACCGGCTCCTCCCAGGTAATGCCCAGCCACGCGAGATCTTCATAGATCGCCTGCTCGTACTCTGGCCGGCACCGCGCCGCGTCGATGTCCTCGATGCGCAGGAGGAAGCGCCCAGCCGCCGCGCGCGCCATCTCGAAATTGATGAGCGCCGACAACGCATGGCCGAGATGCAAATGACCGTTCGGGCTCGGCGCAAATCGGAACACGGGAGTGGTCATGCGCGCCCGAGCGACCTCAGAAAGGGGTTGCGTTGCGTTGGCATTTGTAGATGCTTCGCCGCCGTCATGTCGTTCTTCATCCACACCGAAGCCGATCTCGATCACGCCATTGCCCGCCTCGTCGACGCGGATTCGCGCTTCAGCATCGTTCTCTCGCGTGCGGGGCGGCCGCCGCTGCGGCGACGGCCGGACGGATTTGCGGGCCTCGCTTCGATCGTGGTCTCGCAACAGCTCTCCACCGCGAGCGCAAGGGCGATTTGGGCACGGCTCAATGACGCCTTCGCTCCGTTCGACCACGCGGCAGTGTTGCGCGCGCGCTCGGCGAAGCTCGCCCGGGCGGGTCTTTCAGCACCGAAGATTCGCACGCTCAAGGCGATCGCAAAAGCCATCGATGGCGGCGAGCTCGACCTTCCCGCGCTCACCAATAAACCGGCGGACGAGGCCCACGCCGCGCTGACAGCCGTCCATGGGATAGGCCCGTGGACGGCGGACATTTACCTTCTGTTCTGTCTCGGGCACGCCGACGTCTGGCCCGCGGGCGATCTCGCGTTGCAGGAGGCGGCGCGTCTCATGCTCACGCTCAAGGCGCGCCCAAGCGCGAAGGAGATGGGGCCGCTCGCCGAATCCTGGCGCCCATGGCGCGGGGCGGCGGCCTGCATCCTGTGGGCCTATTATCGCGCGACCAAGCAGCGCGACGGTGCGCCGATTTCGGCGACGATGAGCAATGCCTGAGCTCGACGGTCCGCGGCTCGAGCCGCGCACGGGCCCTGCACGCCAACTCGTCGTGTTTCTGCACGGCTACGGCGCCGACGGCAACGACCTCATCGATATCGGTCGCGCCTGGCAGGGCCTGTTACCCCACGCCGCGTTCGTCTCCCCGCACGCGCCGGAGCCCTGCGGCCAGGCGCCAGTCGGCCGGCAATGGTTCCCGCTCACCTTCCGCGATCCGAACGAACGCTGGACCGGCGTCAACAAGGCCGCGCCCGTTCTCACGAGCTTCCTCGACGCCGAACTCAAGCGCCACAACCTGCCGGCCTCCGCGCTCGCGCTCGTCGGCTTCAGCCAAGGCACGATGATGGCACTGCACGTGGGACTACGCCGCGTTACCGCACCGGCCGCGATCGTCGGCTATTCCGGACTGCTCGCCGTCCCGCCCGACGTGAATCCGGAAACGTTCGCGGCGGAGATCAAATCGCATCCGCCGGTTCTCCTCGTCCACGGCGATCGCGACGACTTGATTCCTCCGCAAGCACTGTTCCATGCATCGAGCGGGCTCGCCGCGCTCGGCGTGCCGGTCGAATGGCACCTCTCCTATGGCATCGGCCACGGCATCGACCCGGAAGGGCTGCGCCACGGTGGCGAGTTTCTCGCGCGCCGACTGGCCTCGGTGCGATAAGCGGGGAATCCAGCGGCCCGCATGAGCCATAAGCGCGCTTACGCGCGTCCATAGCCCCTCGAAGACGGGCGCGAACGCCCTTAAGGACGCGCTATGGCGAATGCGGGACCCCGGATTTCGCTGCCGCTCATCCGGCCTCCAGCTGGTGATTCGCGCACAACTCGGCTGCGAGCGCGAGCAGCGCGCGCTGGTTCCAGCAAGCCTGATAAGCCCCGGCACGGGCTTCACAATCCTGTCATGCTCCCCTATAGACTGTGCCCAACCGCTGCGGTTCGCAGGCGAAGGAGACAAGGAGCGCCGTGAATTTGTCGCCCGCAGGCTTTCCCGCTCTCGTGCTCAACGCGGATTTTCGTCCGCTCAGCTATTACCCGTTGTCGCTGTGGTCGTGGCAAGACGCCATCAAGGCGGTCTTTCTCGAGCGCGTGAACATCGTCGCCCAATACGACCGTAAGGTGCGCAGTCCGAGTCTCGAGATGAAGCTGCCGAGCGTGGTTTCGCTCAAGACCTTCGTGAAGCCCGCGACCCAGCCCGCGTTCACCCGCTTCAATGTCTTCCTGCGCGACAAGTTCAGCTGCCAGTATTGCGGCTCGCGCGAGGATCTGACCTTCGATCATCTGTTGCCGCGCTCGCGCGGCGGGCACACGACCTGGATCAACGTCGTCGCCGCCTGCTCGCCCTGCAATCTCAAGAAGGGCAACATGACGCTGGAAGAGTCCAAGATGCGGCCGACGCAGATGCCGTTCCAGCCGTCCGTCAATCATCTGCACCGCAACGGTCGGCGCTTTCCGCCGAACTATCTGCACGACAGCTGGCTCGACTATCTCTACTGGGACACCGAGCTGCAGCCGTAAGTGGCCGCCTCCGGCCATCCACGGCTTTATCGCCGCGATATTGTCGCGCGAGCGGTTGCGTTGATTTAGGTATGGCATCCGACCAAATTTCCATTCGGGCGGTGTTCGGCGCGCTGTTTCTGGCGCTGTGGCTCGCCGCGCTCGATCAGACCGTCGTCTCGACCGCGCTGCCGACCATGGTCGCCGATCTCGGCGGCTTGAGTTACCTGTCCTGGGTCGTGACGGCCTATCTGCTCACCAGCACGGTCGCCGGCCCGCTGTACGGAAAATTTGGCGATCTTTACGGCCGCAAGATCGTGCTGCAGGTGGCGATCGCCGTGTTTCTCGTGGGCTCCGCGCTCTGCGGTATCGCGCAGAACATGGTGCAGCTGATCATCTTTCGCGCACTCGAGGGAGTGGGCGGCGGCGGACTGATCGTCATCACCATCGCCGTCATCGGTGACCTCATCCCGCCGCGCGAGCGCGGCCGCTACCAGGGCTTCTTCGGCGCGGTGTTCGGCACCGCCACCATCGTCGGCCCGTTGGTCGGCGGCTTCTTGGTCGATCATCTGAGCTGGCGCTGGATCTTTTACATCAACCTGCCGACCGGCATCCTGGCAATGGCGGTGATCGCCGCCGTGCTGCCGTCGCGCTCGACGCGCCGCCGGCACGCGATCGATTATTCCGGTGCGCTCCTGCTCACCGCCGCGCTCAGCGCCGTCATCCTGTTCACCGGGCTCGGCGGCACGACATTTCCCTGGACCTCGCCGGTCATGCTCGGCTTGCTGGCAGCGAGCGTCGCCGGAACTCTCGCCTTCGTCATCGTCGAGCTGCGCTCATCCGAGCCGATCCTGCCGATGAGCCTGTTCGGCAACCGCAATTTCGCGGTCGCCAGCGGCGTCGGTTTCATCGTCGGGCTTTCGCTCTTCGGCGCGGTGACGTTCCTTCCCATCTATCTTCAGGTTGTCAAAGGCGTGAGCCCATTGGCCTCCGGCGTGCTGCTGATGCCGATGATGCTCGGCATGCTGGCGACCTCGGTGATCAGCGGGCGCATCATCAGCCGCTTCGGCCGCTATAAGCTGTTCCCCATTCTCGGCACCGGAACGATGACCTTCGGGCTCGGCGCGCTGTCGTTGCTGACGATCGAGAGCAATGACTGGCAGACCGCGATCGATGCGCTGTGGCTCGGGCTGGGCATGGGCATGGTCATGCAGGTGCTCATTATCGCGGTGCAGAACAGCGTCGATTACAAGCATCTGGGCGTCGCCACGTCCGGCACCATGCTGTTCCGCTCGCTGGGCGGCGCGCTCGGCGTCGCGCTGTTCGGCGCCATTTTCGCCAACCGCCTGCACGCGCAGCTTGCGGCGCCCGGCATGGATTTTTTGGCCACCGTCCTTCCCTCCGCGGTCAAGGGCCTGCCGCCCAACCTGCACGAGGAATACATCACCGCAGTGATGGCGGCGCTGCGTCCGGTGTTCCTGGTAGCGGCCGCCATTTCGGCCTTGGGTTTCGCGCTCGCCTGGATGTTGCGCGAGTACCCGCTGCGCGAGGGCGCGCCCGCGGAAGGCATGGGCGAGAGCTTCGCGATGCCGCGCGACGCCACCTCGCTGGAGGAGCTCGAGCGCATCATCACGCTGTTGGTGGCGCGCGAAAATCGCTGGCGGCTTTACGCCGATGTCGCCCGACGCGCCGCGGTCGATCTGCCCGCGCCCGAGCTTTGGATGCTGGCGCGGCTCGGCGAGCGCGCGCCGATCACCCTCGCTTCTCTCAGCGCCGAGCTGAACATCCCGCAGGGCCAGCTTGCGCCCCCGCTGGACGCACTGTGCACGCGCGGCATTGCCGAGAAAACCGCGGACGGCGAGCTGCAACTCACGTCGGTCGGCGCGGCAATGCGCGACCGCATCGTCGCCGCGCGGCGCAAGAATCTCGCCGACATGCTCACGCGCTGGCGGCCGGAAGAGCACCCCGACGTGCTGGCATTGATCGAGCGGATGGCGCAGGCGCTCACCAGCGATCTGCCCGCGCCGAGAGCGGCGTAGGCAGATGCCGCATATAGACTCCTCAAGCGAGTCATGCGCGGGCAGAAGCGCGTCGAAGACGCGCGTGAACCCGCCTATGACCCGCGCATCCATCTCCTTCGTAAGAAGCTTTTGCGACCATTGATCGATTGCATCACAACTCGGGCTTGCCCGAGTTGTGCAATATGATGCGCCGGAAGTCAGGTAGACCCGACTTCCGGTGTCAAGCCCGGCAACGACGAGAGTAGGCGAGATCGAATCATGGCGAGAGTTCCGGCAGTCATCGCGACAGCGGCGATGTTAGCGGCGGCGGCGCAAGCCTTCGCGCAAGGCGATGCCGCGACGCAGTACCCGAACCGGACGGTGAAAGTGATCGTGTCCGCGCCGGCGGGCGGCGGTCTCGACATTGCCGCGCGGGTGATCGCGGATCGGCTGGCGAAAATGTGGGGTCAGCCCTTCGTGGTGGAGAACCGTCCGGGCGCCGGCGGCAATCTCGGCGCGGAGGCGGTCGCCCAGGCCGAGCCCGACGGCTACACGTTGCTCGCAGCGCAGCCGGCGCCGCTGACGACCAACGTCGTGCTCTACAAGAAGCTCAACTTCGATCCTGCCGCCTTCGAGCCGCTCGCGATCATGACCTCGATCCCGAATACGCTCGTGGTGCGCTCCGACTTCCCCGCCAACTCGGTCACCGAGCTGATCGCCTATGCCAAGGCCAATCCGGGCAAAGTCAATTTCGGCTCGCAGGGCGTCGGCACCACGCCGCACCTCACCGGCGAATTGTTCGCGCGCGTTACCGACACCAAGCTCGTGCACGTGCCGTACCGCGGCACCGCGCAAGCCATCAACGATCTCGTCGCGGGTCACGTCGACATGCTGTTCTTCCAGCTGGACTCGGTGCGCGAGCAATATCGGGCGAACAA
>DASQXF010000124.1:0-2214 GCA_035639895.1 Xanthobacteraceae bacterium | reverse complement strand
TGTCTTCCACCACCAGCACCGTTCCGGCGCGCCGCGGCGCCGCCTCCGCTTTCATGGGCGCGGTGGATGCCGCGGGCAATTCCTGAGTGCGCGGCAGATAGAGTGTGATCGCCGTGCCGCGACCGACGGTGCTGGTGACGGTCGCGGTGCCGCCCGACTGCTTGGTGAAGCCGTAGACCTGACTCAACCCCAATCCTGTGCCCTTGCCCACTTCCTTTGTGGTGAAGAACGGCTCGAAGACGTGGGGCAGAATATCGGGAGCAATGCCGCTGCCGGTATCAGCCACGCGAATGGCGACGAAATCGCCCCTGAGCCCCTCCTCCGTCGCCTTGCCCTTGAGCACCACTGGTCTGACGGTGATGCGCAGCGTTCCGCCGTTCGGCATGGCGTCGCGCGCGTTCACCGTCAGATTGAGCAAGGCGAGCTCGAGCTCGCTCGGATCGACCTTCACCGCGCAGCTGCCGTCGGGGACCACGACTTCCATGGTGATGTCATCGCGTAGCGAGCGGATCAGCATATCCTTGATGTCTGCGAGGCGTTGCGTCAGATCGATGACCGCGGGGGTGAGCATCTGCCGGCGCGAGAATGCGAGCAATTGTCGCGTGAGACTTTCGCCGCGAGCGGTCGCGTTCATAATCATGTCGAGCAGGCGCCGATGCTTCTCCGAGGTCAGATCGCGCCGCAGGCGCTCCGCGCTGCCGCTGACAATCATGAGCAGATTGTTGAAGTCGTGGGCGACCCCGCCGGTCAATTGTCCGATCGCCTCCAGCCGCTGGGCTTGGCGCAACGCGGCTTCCGCGGTTTCGCGGCGCTCGGCTTCGTCGTGCAAACGGCGCGTGCGCCGTAGCGCCATGGCGAGAATAAGCAGTATGAATAACGTGGCCGGCACGCCGAAGACCAGATGGCCCGTCATGCTTGACATCCAATCGCCTCGGATGACCGACGTCTCGATGCCTGCAATGGCGTAAACGGGAAAGCCCTCGAGCTTGCGATAACCGACCCGCCGTTCAGCTCCGTCGATGTGGGAACGGCCCGTGCGGATCGCACGTTCTCGCCCTTCGGCGGTCTCCGTCTCCAGGCCCGGTCCGACAGCCCGCAGGCGGTCCGGCGGTGGCGGGTAACGGGCTAGAAACTTCCCGTCAGTCCGCAGCAGCGCGTAAAGCTCGCCTGGACTGCGGCCGATGAGCGCGTAGAACTCCTCGAAATATTGCGGCACGACCGCGACCGCGATCACGCCGTTGAACGAGCCGTCGACCGACGGACGGCGCCGCGAAAGAACAAAGAAGGGTGTGCCGAAAATCGCAAGCCGCGGCTCCACCACTTCGCTGACAAAAGTGCCGACGTCGCCGGCGATGTGCACGTTGAAGAAGCTGCGCTCGCGGGAGCGCAGGTCGGCTGGGACTTGCACGAGCTGGCTGGAGGCGAGCGGCCGACCGTCACGGTCGATCAGAAAGATCGCGCGCAGCTGCGGCAGCACTTCGACGATCCGCCTCATGCGCTCGTGCAGGCGCGGCTGGTCGGCGCGGATGGCATCGTCGGGCATGCCGCGCACGATTTCATTGACCTCGGCGATAGCGCCGTCGACCGTCTGAAAGACCTTGAGCGTGTGCTCGTGAATAATATCGAGCGAACGCTCGATGCGATCGTCAGCGACCTCCTCTTCGTGGCGGTAGTTCAGCCAGGCCGCAAAACCGAACAGCACCAGCGGCAACACGACCGATGCCACCATCATGAGGTGCAACAGTCGAATTGCCGATCGGCGAGCGGAGCGCATTGCGCATCATTTCACGATTCAAGCAGGGCGACGATGCTATCGTGCCGAGCGGTCGCCCCCGAATGCCGCCAACAATATACTGCGTTTTGTCCCGAATTTGTTCGCGGGCGACCGACGCACCCGGACCGGCCGTCAAGACGCGGCGCCTGTGCCTAGGTCGTGCAGCCGACGGAGCGGCCCCGAGCCTGAGGGAGCGCCTCCCGAAACCGGTTGTCCCAGTCTCGATAGACTTCTTGAAATCGCGTTACAGGTGAGGCGCGCCGGCGACAAGCCCGGGGTGCGTGGCCGCGGCGGCCCGTCGCTTGCGGAATTGCGCTTCCTCGGCGTCGTCGGCACAAAACTCCGAGCAAAAGTGCTGTCCCGCGGACGTGCGCCAAAATTCGACGTAGCCGTCGCGGGGACGGAACGGCTCTCCGCAGAACATGCAGCAACGCGGGCTG
>DASQXF010000123.1:0-4091 GCA_035639895.1 Xanthobacteraceae bacterium | reverse complement strand
CCCGGCGCTTGACGAAGTCGAAGGCCGCCGATTGCCGATCGCGCGGGCGCGGCAGGTCGCAGGCGATCTCCTCGTAGACGCGGCCGGGACGCGGCCGCATCACCATGATGCGATCGGCCAGCACCAGCGCCTCCTCGACGTCGTGGGTCACCATCACCAAGGTCGGCTTCATGTCGGCCCACAGGTCGAGCAGGTGATCTTGCAGGTCGGCGCGCGTGAAGGCGTCGAGCGCCGAGAACGGCTCGTCGAGCAGGAGCACCTCCGGGCGCGGCACCAGGGCGCGCGCGATGGCGACGCGTTGCGCCTGGCCGCCGGAGAGTTCGCGCGGCCATACCCGCGCCTTGTCGGTGAGCCCGACCCGTTCGAGCGCACCCGCGACCAGCGCCTGTCGCTTCGCTCGCCCCTCGTGTTCCAAGCCGAAGCCCACATTGTCGGCCACCCGCAGCCACGGCAGCAGGCGCGGCTCCTGGAAGATGATGCCGATCCGCTCGTGCGGCGCGGTGATCACCGTCCCGTCGAGCACGACCTTGCCCTGGGTCGGCGTGTCGAGCCCCGAGATCGTCCGCAACATGGTCGACTTGCCGCAGCCGGAGCCGCCGATCACCACCAGGATCTCGCCCGGCGCCACCGCGAGCGAGATGCCGTCGAGCGCACGGGTGCCGTTGGGGTAGGTCTTGCCGACGCGGTCGAGGACGAGCATTGCGTTGGCCCTTAGTGTCTCGCGAAGCGATCTTCCCAGCGCAGGAACGGTGAGGCGACCAGCACGATGAGCCAATCGGTCACCTTGCCGAGGATGGCAAAGGCGACGATGGCGGCGACGATCTGCGCCGGCTTGCCGAGCTGCTGGCCGTCGATGAGGAGAAAGCCGAGCCCGGTGGAGGCGCCGAGAAACTCCGCGGCCACCACGAACATCCAGCCGAGGCCGAGCCCGGCGCGCAGCGAGATCACGTAGGCCGGCATCACCGCCGGCAAGAGGATGCGCCGCACCATGGCGAGCCCCGACAAGCGAAAGACGCGGCCGACCTCGACGATCTTGCGATCAACCGAGAGAACCGCGCCCATCACGCCGAGATAAACCGGAAAAAACACGCCGACCGCGATCAGAATAACCTTCGACGCCTCGAAGATTCCGAACCAGAGAATAAACAGCGGCACCCATGCGATCGAGGGCACGGCGCGCAAACCTTGCAAGGTCGGATCGAGCAGACGATAGGTCAGCGCGGAGTAGCCGGCGATTGCACCGAGAACCGTGCCGGCGAGCACGCCGAACACAAATCCCCACGCCACGCGCCAGAGCGTCGCGAACGCGTGCTGCTCGAGCTCGCCTGTCGCGGCGAGATCGGCAAACGTGTTCCAGATCACCGACGGCGGCGGCACCAGGCGGCCGTTCGATAGCCCCATCCGCACCGCCATTTCCCAGAACACCGCCAGCCCAACCGGCAGCAGCAAACCAAGCGCCGGCCGCAGCACGCGTGCGAGTCCTGCCTTCGAGGCGGCCTGCGGCACCCCGGCTTGTTCGACGCGCGCCGTCATGAAGACAAGAGACACGGCAGGGCCTGCCAACGCAATATCGCCGATGCCGTCACGGAGCGACAGACACGCGCATCAATTCGCAGCCGTCACGTAGCGATCATCAATGAGGTCGTCGACCGACTTCTTGACGTCGACGTTCGGCCCGATCACGCCTGCTTTCTGCAGCGCGAGGCCGGCCTCGAGGATCGATTCCCGTTGCGCCGGACCGACCTTGTTGTGGGTGAGCTCGGTGCGCTCCTTGAGCTGCTTGTCGACGACCGGACCATCCAAGCCAGTGACGCCGATGAAGATCTTCTTTAGCTCGTCATAGTTGGCGAGCGAATATTTGCGGGCCTCCTCGTAAGCGGAAATCACGCGCCGCACGATGTCCGGGTGATCCTTGGCGAACTCCTCGCGCACATTGAGGATGCCCCAGGTATTCGCCTCGGGTTTGCGGTAGAACAGCCGCGCACCGTCCTTGACTTCGTGCTGCGCCATCATCGGGTCGAGCCCGGCCCAGGCATCGACGTCGCCGCGCAACAACGCAGTTCCCCCATCGGCGTGCTGCTGAACAAGCACAGGTGTGATGTCCTTGTCGGAGAGGCCGGCCGCGAGCAGTGCCCGCACCGCGAAGATGTGCGGATCGGTGCCGCGCACCATCGCGACTTTCTTGCCTTTGAGATCTTCCACCTTGCTGATTCTGCTGTCTTTAGCGGTGACGAGCGCGGTCCATTCCGGCCGCGAATAGACGTAGACCGATTTGATCGGATTGCCGTTGATCCTCGCAACGAGCGCGGCGGAGCCGGCAGTCGAACCGAAATTGATCGATCCGGCGTTGAGGAATTGCAGGGCATTGCTCGAACTGACGGTCTTCACCCAGACGACCTTGATGCCGTCCTTGGCGAATTCCTTCTCGAGGAAGCCTTTGTCCTTGAGCAGCATCGAGACCGGGTTGTAGGTCGCCCAGTCGACGTAGACCTCCTTGGGATTGTCGGCAGCGGAGAGCCCCGCAACGGGAATGAGCGCAAACGCGAGCGCGCCGGCGAAGAGCACACGGCGGCAAAATCGGGTCATCTCGAGCTCCATGCGTTGGACCTCGACCGCGCTGGCGCGGAAGAGGCCGGTTTGATTAAGGCGGGAGCTTTTTGCCCGCCGTCAGCCTGGCGAGGGGCGGGCCCCGCGCTTTAGCTGCATTTGTAAAGCGCCCGCAAGCTGCTTGCTCAAATCGGCGCTATATTTATTTCTTAGGTACGGGGACTGAACCCGTCAACGAGAATTATTTATCTGATTTTCGGCGCATAAATAGCAATTGTTTTCACCGCCAGGCTTTGACCCAGAATGGCGCATGTGCCCTGGGGTTGCTTTGCCGGTGACATATAACGTGCGCTTCGCTATCCGATGAACCCATGCTGACCTTGGCCGAGTCTTCGCCCGCAGCCGAAATCTTCGATGCCGTTAGCATCGCGGCGGAACTCGAACGCCTGTGCGAAGTCCACGCCGGTCATGAGCGCGAACTGAGATTGGCGGTCTCCCGGCAGCTGCGCGGAGCGCTTGGCCGCGGGCGCGCCGCCGTCGAGCGCTTGCTGATTGCCGACCGGCACGGGCGGCGTTGCGCCGAGCGGCTCTGCACCATGCAGGACGAGATCATCCGCGTGCTGTTCGAGTTCGCGATCAAGCACCTCTACCCGGCGCAGAACCCGTCCGAAGCCGAGCGCATGGCAATCGTCGCCACGGGCGGCTACGGCCGCGGCGTGCTTGCCGCCGGCTCCGACATCGATCTGTTGTTCCTGCTTCCGTACAAGCAGACCGCCTGGGGCGAATCCGTCGCCGAGACGATCCTCTATTGTCTCTGGGACATGGGACTCAAAGTCGGCCACGCCACGCGCTCGGTCAACGAGTGCATCCGCGCCGCCAAGGACGACATGACCATCCGCACCGCGCTGCTCGAGGCGCGCTATCTCTTCGGCGAGCGCAAGCTTTACGACGAGCTGGTCGCGCGCTTCGACAAAGAGGTCGTGCAGGGCACGGCGGCGGAATTCGTCGCCGCCAAGCTCGCGGAGCGGGAGGAGCGCCACCGGCGGGCGGGGCAGTCTCGCTATCTGGTCGAGCCCAACGTCAAGGACGGCAAGGGCGGGCTGCGCGACCTGCACACGCTCTACTGGATCGCCAAATACGTCTATCGCGTGCGCGAGCGCGAAGAGCTCATCGCGCTCGGCGTCTATGATCCGCGCGAATACCGCCGCTTCCGCCGCTGCGGCGATTTCCTCTGGGCGGTGCGCTGTCACATGCACTTCCTCGCCGGCCGGGCGGAGGAGCGGCTCTCCTTCGACATTCAGCGCGAGATCGCGGTGCGCCTCGGCTACACCGAGCATCCCGGCCTCAAAGACGTCGAACGGTTCATGAAGCACTATTTTCTCGTCGCCAAGGACGTCGGCGACCTCACCGCGATCCTTTGCGCCGGGCTCGAAGCCCGCCAGGCCAAGCCCGCGCCCGTGCTCAGCCGGGTCATGGCGCGGCTGCGCCCGCGCGGCCGGCGCAGCCTGAGCGAGAGCGAAGATTTCGTCGTCGACAACAACCGC
>DASQXF010000122.1:0-3500 GCA_035639895.1 Xanthobacteraceae bacterium | reverse complement strand
GTCACAAACGAAGGCAACCCGCACATGCGCCTCCAAGAGAAGCTCCTCGCCTCGCAGGATGCGCTGATTGAGCGTAATCGAAGCGCCCTTGACCTCCTCCGGCGCGGTGACAACCGCGAGCACGTCGTCCATGCGCGCAGGTTTGAGGAACTCGATCTGCATCGAGCGCACCACGAAGGCAAACCCCGGGGCTTCCGCGCTTGCCTCTTCGAACAACGCGCGATGGTGGGTGCCGAGCAGGCGTAGATGATTGCTGCGGCCGCGTTCCATGAAGCGCAAGTAGTTGGCGTGATAAACGATCCCGGAAAAATCGGTGTCCTCGTAATAGACCCGAACCGACATGACATGACGGCCGTCCCGCAATTCGCCGTCGAGCGCGCTCATCGCCACGGCACGCGCGCGTGCATCGCTGCCTCCCAGTTCTTGCCATCGAATGGTTTCGGCGAGATCGCGGCAAGATCTATGTCGTCGATGCAGCGCACATTCACGTCGATTTTGTCCGGATCGGAACGCGGCACGTAGAACGGATGAATGCCGCAGTGTCTGCAGAACGTATGCTTTGCCGTCCTGGTGTTGAACTCGTAGGTCGTCAACTCGTCCTTGCCGCGCAGCAGCTCGAACCGTTCCGGCGGCACGATCAGATGCAGAAATCCTTTCTTGGCGCACATCGAGCAGTTGCAATCGGTCACGCGATCAAGATCGGCCGTGACGCGAAACCGCACGCGGCCGCAGTGGCAGCCGCCCTCCATGGTTCTGAGCATGCTCGTCGCCTCCGAGATCATCCTGTCCGCACGCCCGAGATCTAGCTCTCCGTTTCCTCGCCGAACAAGCCGAACTGCGCCGGATCGCGCGCGGGTTCTGCGAGTCCGAGGTGACGGAAGGCGTGCGACGTCAACAGCCGACCGCGCGGAGTGCGCTGCAGGAGGCCTCGCTGGATCAAGAACGGCTCGATGATTTCCTCGATCGCGTCGCGCGGCTCCGATAGCGCCGCGGCGATGGTTTCGATTCCGACCGGACCACCGCCGTAGTTCTCGGCGATTGTCACGAGATAGCGCCGGTCCATGGCATCGAGCCCCACGGCATCGACCTCGAGCTCGACCAGCGCGCGGTCGGCGGCGGCGCGGTCGATCGCCGTTGCGCCTGCGACCAGCGCAAAATCCCGCACCCGGCGCAACAGGCGCCCGGCGATGCGCGGCGTGCCGCGCGCGCGGCGCGCGATCTCGTTCGCCCCATCGGCGGTCATGCCGATGCCGAGGACGCGCGCGCCGCGGTTGACGATCTCTTCGAGCTCGCTCTCGGAATAGAAGTTGAGCCGCACCGGAATACCAAAGCGGTCGCGCAGCGGATTTGTGATGAGACCGGCGCGCGTGGTCGCGCCGATCAGGGTGAATCGCGCGAGATCAATTTTCACCGAACGTGCAGCGGGCCCTTCGCCGATAATGAGGTCGAGCTGGAAATCCTCCATCGCCGGATAGAGAATTTCCTCGACCGCCGGGTTGAGCCGGTGGATCTCATCGATGAAAAGCACGTCGCGATCTTCGAGGTTGGTCAGCAGCGCCGCGAGGTCCCCCGCTTTGGCGATCACCGGACCGGAGGTCGCGCGGAAATTCACGCCAAGCTCGCGCGCCACGATTTGCGCGAGCGTGGTCTTGCCCAGGCCCGGCGGGCCGACGAACAGCACATGGTCGAGCGGCTCGCGCCGGGCACGCGCCGCCTCGATGAATACGGAGAGGTTCGAGCGCGCCTGCTGCTGGCCGATGAATTCGGCAAGCCGCTGCGGGCGCAGCGAGCCCTCCGCGCTATCGTCATCGCGGCGCTCGGCCGTCACCAAGCGGCGGGGACTTGAGCTCACCGAAGCATCCTCACAGCGTGCGCTCCCGGCTGTATTTGTTCGGCAGTAACTCGCCAATCGCGGCGACGGCGGGACCGTTGGCGCCGGGCACGATGACGCGGGCGTTGCGATCGTAATCCCAGATCAACTCGCGGCAACTCCCGCACGGCGACACCACGACGATCGCCTGATCCGCTTCTTGGGGATCCGGATGACGCACTGCCACGATCGTCTCGATGCCGGTCTCGCCAACTTCGGTGACCGCCCGCCCGAGCGCCACGGCCTCGGCGCACACCGCCATGCGACCCAAATAGGCATCGAGATTGACACCGGTATAGATGCGTCCGTCGCGCGTACGCAGCGCGGCGCCGACCTCCTGCCAGTCGTTACGGTAGCGCCGTCTGATCGCGTCGGTGGCGGCAACGATCAGTTCCTGATCGCGCTCGCTCAGCATCGAACAGGGCTCGCATGCGTCATTTCGCGAGTTCCTTCAATCCGAGCCGGATCAGCCGCGCGGTATCCGCTCCCTCGCCCGCGCTGCGGGCGGCGGCGGCGATGGCGGCCGCGGCCTGCGGCTGACCATAGCCGAGATTGATCAGCGCGGAGACCGCATCCACGATCGGCTGCGGCGCGCGTCTGTCCTCGACCGCACCAGAGAGCCTGATCACCGCCGGGTCCACAGCAGCATAAGCGGGCGCTTTGTCCTTCAATTCCGTGACGATGCGCTCGGCGACTTTCGGCCCGACGCCGGGAGCGCGCGCGACCATTCCCTTGTCGCGCATGGCGATGGCGGAGGCGAGATCGGCCGGCTTGAGCGTGCCGAGAACGGAAAGCGCGACCTTGGCGCCGACGCCCTGCACGGTCTGCAGCAGGCGGAACCACTCGCGCTCGACGTCGGTGAGAAAGCCGAACAACCTGATCTGATCCTCGCGCACGTAGGTTTCAATCGAAAGCGCGACCGGCTGCCCCACACCCGGCAATTCCTGCAGCGTGCGGGCGGAGCATTGCACGAGGTAACCCACGCCATTGACGTCGAGAACGATGAAATCCTCACCGTAACTGTCGATGATGCCTTTGAGCTTGCCGATCATGCGCGTGCCTCAGCCCGCCACGACCTTGAGCACGGCGCTGCGGCGATGATGCGCATGGCACACCGCAATCGCAAGCGCGTCAGCCGCATCCTCCGATTGCGGATCGGCTTTCGGCAGCAGCACTCCGATCATCATGCGGATCTGCGCCTTCTCACAATGACCGGCGCCGACGATGGTTTTTTTCACGAGATTAGGGGCGTATTCCGCGACTGGAAGCCCGGACATGGCCGGCACCAGCATGGCAATCCCGCGCGCCTGGCCGAGCTTGAGCGTCGCAGACGCATCCTTGTTGACGAAGGTCGCTTCGACCGCGGCTTCGTGCGGCGCATGCTCTTCGACCACGCGGCACAAACCGTCGTAGATGGCCAGGAGCCGCGCGGCGAGTTCGCCTTTCTCGTCGGTCGCAAGCGACCCGCAGGCAAGAAAGCTCAGCCGGTTGCCGTCGAGGGCCACCACGCCCCAGCCGGTGCGGCGGAGACCGGGATCGATGCCGAGAATGCGAATCAGGCCGCGCATGATGATCCCGTTGATAACCCCGCCCGCGGCAACAGCCTAGGCCGTTCGCGATCTTCTCCTCG
>DASQXF010000121.1:0-2597 GCA_035639895.1 Xanthobacteraceae bacterium | reverse complement strand
GCGGTTTCCGACACACCGGCGCGCACGGGCGTAAATACGGCCAGCACGACTAGCACGTGGCCCAAGATCACGGTTGCGCTGAACGCGAGAATGAAAGCCATTGCGAGCAATTGGATGATCATGACAGCCCTCCAATTGATGTCCTGACGGTTGGTCGCCCCGACATCGGCGCGGGTTCAAGCGTGAGCTGAGCTGCCCTCGGGCGCCTGTGATCGATGGAGTTCCGCAGCTATTCGCCTTTTATCCCCTTGTCGCGGATCAGCTTTCCCCAACGGGCGATCTCCTGCTTGAGATAACGGGCAAACTCTTCCGGCGTGCTCGGAGAGGGCGTGACGCCGACCTGGGCGAGCTTGCGGCGGACCTCCGCATCGCTGAGCGCTGCATTGAAAGCTGCATTGAGTTTGGCGATGACGGCGGGCGGCGTGCCCCCCGGCGCCAAGATGCCGGCCCACTGGTTGGCGACGGTATCGGCGAAGCCTTGCTCGACGAAGGTCGGCACGTCCGGGAAAATGTCGGAGCGATTCTGCGAGGTTGCCGCGAGCGCCTTGAGCTTGCCCGCCTTGACTTGCTGCATGACGGTGGGCGTGTCGCCGAACAGGCCGTCGAGCTGGCCGCCGAGCAGATCGGTCATTGCTTGCGCGGCGCCGCGATAGGGCACGGCCTGGAATTTCACGCCGGCGGCGGCCTGGAAAAGTTCGAGCCCGAGATGCGAGATGGCGCCGATCCCGGTGACGCCGATGGTGATGGCGCCGGGCCGCTCGCGTGCCAGCGCGGCGAGTTCGCGCGCCGAATTGACCGGCATCGAAGCGTTGACCACCAACATGGTCGAGTTGAATACCGCCATGCCGACCGGCGCGAAATCCTTCACCGGATCGTAGGCAAGATTGCTACGCAAAGCCGGGTTGATCGCGACCGCACCCACGGTGGTGAAGAACAGCGTGTAACCGTCCGGCTCAGACTTTGCCACGTATTCGGCCCCGATCGCGCCGTTGGCGCCTGGCCGGTTGTCGACCACCACGCTCTGCCCGAGCAAGCTCCGCAATGGTTCGGAGAGCAGCCGCGCGACGAAATCAGTCGTGCCGCCAGCCGTGAAAGCCACCACCAGCCGGATCGGCCGGTTGGGATAATCCTGCGCCTGCGCCCCATCCGCTGCCGACAGGACAAGCATGGCGCCGAGAAGCGTGACAACGAACCGACGCCTGACGATCATGGCACCCAGCATAACGAGGGAGTGTGCGACCGTCATTGCATCGCACCTTGACCCTCCAGAGGCCCACCAGTAGGTCTAGCCCGGTCCCTCGGCTGAATCCGACATTGGTGCCGCCCATGGGTGCCGGCCTCGGTTTGCGGTGGCGAGCATCTCCTTACCGAGCACATGAACGACGATCTTCCCGTCCATCTGCGTCCTGCTCACTCCTTCCAGGGACTGATTCTGGCCTTGCAGCGCTATTGGGCGGACTACGGCTGCGTGATTCTGCAGCCCTACGATATGGAGGTCGGCGCCGGCACGTTTCACCCGGCAACCACCTTGCGCGCGCTCGGGCCCAAGCCGTGGAACGCGGCCTATGTGCAACCTTCACGCCGGCCGAAGGACGGCCGCTATGGCGAGAATCCCAACCGCCTGCAGCACTATTACCAATTTCAAGTGATCCTGAAGCCCTCGCCCGACGATATTCAGGAGCTCTATCTCAAATCGCTCGTCGCGATCGGCATCGATCCCCAGCTTCACGATATCCGTTTCGTGGAGGACGACTGGGAAAGTCCCACGCTTGGCGCTTGGGGGCTCGGCTGGGAGTGCTGGTGCGACGGCATGGAGGTGTCGCAATTCACCTATTTTCAGCAGGTCGCAGGCTTCGAGTGCGCGCCGGTCTCCGGCGAGTTGACCTACGGCCTCGAGCGGCTCGCGATGTACGTGCAGGGCGTGGACCGCGTGTTCGATCTCAATTTCAATGGCCGCGACGGAGACAAGAAGGTCACCTATGGCGACGTTTTCCTGCAGGCCGAGCAGGAATACTCCCGGCACAATTTCGAATTCGCCGAAACCGAGATGCTGTTCGAGCAGTTCAGAATGGCGGAAGCGGCCTGCCGCAACTACATCGACGCCGGTTGGACCACGGTCGGCAACCAGAAGCGCCACCTGATGGCGCTGCCCGCCTATGACCAATGCATCAAGGCGAGCCACGTGTTCAATCTGCTCGACGCGCGCGGCGTGATTTCCGTGACCGAGCGGCAGAGCTACATTCTGCGCGTGCGCGAGCTCGCCAAAGCCTGCGGCGAGGCATGGCTCGCCACCGAAGCGGGAGGCGCATCGCATGAATTCCGAGCCTGAAATCGGCGGACGCGCGCCGCTCGCGGTTCCTATCGAGGCCGGCAAGAGCTATTGGTGGTGCGCCTGCGGGCGCTCGAAGAGGCAGCCGTTCTGCGATGGCTCGCACAAAGGCACGTCGTTCACTCCAGTCGAGTGGAAGGCGGTTCAGGCAGAACAGGCCTGGTTCTGCGCCTGCAAGCGTACCGGCAATCGGCCGATGTGTGACGGCAGCCATAAGAATTTGCAGCGCCAAGAATCGTGAAGCTAAATCACGGTGGTGCCAGAGACA
>DASQXF010000120.1:0-6429 GCA_035639895.1 Xanthobacteraceae bacterium | reverse complement strand
ACCACCAGCCGCTTCTGGTCGGACGCGATCACTTCCTGTGCCGGATTTTCGAGATCGAGAATGCGCTTGTCGATGGTGATGACGCTGTCGATCAACGGGACCTTGTAGTTCAATCCCGGCTCGGTGATGACGCGCACCGGTTCGCCAAGCCGCACCACCAGCGCCTGGCGGGTCTGGTAGACCGTGAACAGCGTGCCGTAGGCGACGATCAGCGCCAGCACGACAAGGGCGGCGACAAGTCCGCCGACAAGATTGAGTCTCATCGGCTGCCTCCGGTCTGCGGCGGTGTCTGCGGCCGCCGCGTGAGCTGGTCGAGCGGCAGATAGGGAACGACCCCGCCCCCGCCGCCCTGATCGAGGATGATCTTGTCGGTGCCGCCGAACAAGCGTTCCATGGTCTCCAGATACATCCGCTGGCGGGTGACGTCGGGCGCCTTCTTGTATTCGTCGTAGACCTGGAGAAAGCGCGCCGTGGCGCCCTTGGCCTCGGCCACCGTCTGCTCGCGATAGGCTTCCGCGCTCTGGGTGATCTGCGCGGCGCGGCCGCGCGCTTCCGGCACCACTTTATTGGCGTAGCTCTGCGCCTCATTCTGCGCCCGCTCGCTGTCGGCGCGCGCCGCCTGCACGTCGCGGAACGCATCGATCACCTGCGAGGGCGGGTCCACCTTCTGCAGCTGGACCTGCGCGATCAGGACGCCTGCGCCGTAATTATCGAGCACCTTTTGCATCAGGTCGTGCACGGCGGTTTCAGTGTTCTGCCGCGCCCCGGTCAGAATCGGCGTCAGACTCGAGCGGCCGATGACCTCGCGCATGGCGCTCTCGGCAACCGCCTTCACCGTGCCTTCCGGCTGCTGGATGTTGAACAGATAGTCTTCAACCCCTTTCGCCTCCGGCTTGATCTTCCACAGCACCGAGAAATCGACATCGACGATGTTTTCGTCGCCGGTGAGCATGAGGCTTTCCTCCGGCACATCGCGAATCGTGGTGCCGCGGCGCAGGTCCTCCACCACGCGCATACCAATGTCGATCTTGTTGGTGCGAGTGACTTTCGGAGTTAGCACCGTCTCGATCGGATACGGCAGATGATAGTTCAGCCCCGGCTGCACCTCGCGCACGGCTTTGCCGAAGCGCAACACCACGCCGCGCTCGTCAGGCTCGACGCGGAAGAAGCCGGAGAACAACCAGATCGCGACTGCGGCCAATACGATCAAGCCGAGGCCCTTGCCGCCGAGACTGCCGCCCGGCAGCACGGTGCGCAGCTTGTCCTGGCTGCGGCGCAGAAACTCTTCGAGGTCGGGCGGCGTCGGACCGGACGGCGGCGGCCCCGAGCCCCAGGGACCCTTACCTCCCCCTGACCCCCACGGCCCGCCGCCCTGATTGCTCCACGGCATCGGCTGCCTCCTCGCTGTCTCGGCCCGCCCGCTTCGAGTTGATGGGGTTATACGGGAGGTGTCATCACGTTACAACGCAGCCGAACCGCATGCGGCGCGACAGCGCACGGCCTTGAATCCCCGTCAGTGGCCTTCATGCGTGGGGGTCGGCCGCGACGCGCCGTTCATATGTCAGCGTGGTGAAGCTCGCGTCATCCCCGGGCCCGGCGCGATGTTGGATGCGCTCCGTTTCCCGCCACGTGTCCGGATGGATGACGGGAAACGTCGCGTCGCCCTCCGGGTGCAGGTGGACGCGCGTGATCAGTAACCGATCGGCAATGTCAATTGTTTGCGCATAGATGTCGGCTCCGCCAACCACAGCGATCATATCGACGCCGCGGCGCAGCGCGTCGCCGCGCGCCGCTTGCAAGGCGGCATCGAGCTTCGATGCCACCACCACGCCGGACGCGGCGAAATTCCGGTCGCGGCTGAGCACGATGTTGGTGCGGCCGGGAAGCGGTTTCGTGGTGAAGGATAGAAATGTCGCCCGCCCCGCCACGAGCGGCTTACCCCAGGTGATGGCCCGAAAAAGTTTCATGTCCGACTTGAGCCGCCACGGCAGCGCCCCGCTCCGACCGATCACGCCGTTCTCCGCAACCGCGGCGACGAGGACGATGTCGATGTGCGATCCCGCACGCGGTCCGCTCACACCGCCACCTTGGCCTTGATGTGCGGGTGAGGGTCGTAGGCTTCGAGCGAGAAGTCCTCATAACGGAAGGCGAAGAGATCGCTCACGGCCGTATTGAGCGTCATCCTCGGCAACGGCCGCGGTACGCGCGAGAGCTGCAGCCGCGCCTGCTCGAGGTGATTGAGGTAAAGATGCGCGTCGCCGAGCGTGTGCACGAATTCCCCGGGCTTGAGTCCGGTCACCTGCGCCACCATCAGGGTCAGTAACGCGTAGGAGGCGATATTGAACGGCACCCCGAGGAACACGTCGGCCGATCGTTGGTAGAGCTGACAGGAGAGCCGACCTCTTGCGGCGTAAAACTGGAACAGGCAGTGGCACGGTGGCAGTGCCATCTTGTCGACGTCGGCCGGGTTCCACGCCGTGACGATGAGGCGTCGCGAATCCGGGTTGCGGCGGATGGCGGAAACGACGTTTGCGATCTGGTCGATCGCGCGGCCATCGGCCGTCGGCCAGGAGCGCCATTGCCGACCGTAGACCGGCCCCAGTTCGCCGCGCTCGTCCGCCCACTCGTCCCAAATGGTGACGCCATGCTCGTTGAGATATTCGACGTTGGTGTCGCCGGCGAGGAACCACAACAGCTCGTGGATGATGGATTTGACGTGCAGCTTCTTGGTGGTGGTGAGGGGAAAGCCGTGCGCGAGGTCGAAGCGCATCTGGTGACCGAACACCGACAGCGTGCCGGTTCCGGTGCGATCGTGCTTCTGCACGCCGTCGGCGAGGACCCGTTCCATCAAGTCGAGATATTGGCGCATGGCTCCGATCCTCAGGCGGCAAAGAGCCGAGTCGGAAGGTGGAGTCTACCGCCCCCCGCCCGTGGGGGAAATGCGCAGAACCACTTGTGAATATCAGTCCGTGGGGCCAGCTGCCTTGATGATCGGGGTCCAGCGCTCGATCTCTCTCTTGACTAGAACCGCCAGTGCCTGCTGACCGCGCTCGGGCTTGCCCGGCGCCACGCTCCCGAGTGCCAGCAATCGTTTGCGCGTCTGCTCGTCGTCGAGCGCCTTATCGAGCGCGTCAGTGAGTATGTCGAGCACGGGCTTGGGTGTCTCTTTCGGGGCGAACAGGGCATTCCAGGCCTGCGCCTGAAATTCCGGAAGCCCTGCTTCCTTGCTGGTCGGCACGTTGGGCAGCACCGGATTGCGCTCGGGCGTGCCAACGGCATAAGCCTTGATGTGGCCCGCGTGCACGTGCTGCATCACGTTGACGATCTGGTCGCACATGTAGTCGACCTTTCCGGAGATCAGCGCCGTCAGTGCCCGCTCAGTCCCCTCGAACAGGATCGATTTCGGCTTCACGCCGAGGATCGAGTTGAGCAACAAGCAGGTGGTGAACGATACCGATCCGACGCCGGCATGGCCCATGTTCAGCTTGTCGACATTGGCTTTCACATAGGTGACGAAGTCCTTGAGGTCTTTGGGAGGAAAGTCCTTCCTGGCTAAAATCACAACCGCCGTGCCCGCCGACAATCCTATGGGCGCAAAATCCGCATCCGGCTTGTAGACAAGGTTGGGGTAGAGCGCGACCGAGGCGCCGTGGGTTCCCATGTGGCCCATCTCGATCGTGTAGCCATCGGGATTGGCCCGCGCCGCCCGGGTCGAGGCGCTCGTACCGCCGGCTCCCACCATATTCTCGATGATGATCGGCTGACCGAGCGTGCGCGTCATATGATCGCTGACGACGCGAGCGATCGCGTCGGTCGGCCCGCCGGCGGCAAACGGCACAATCAACGTGATCGGGCGTCGCGGATAGTCGGTTTGTGGCGCGGCGATACCCGCGGCAAAGCCGAACGCGGCGACGGCGGCAATGGCGCGAGATAGGACACGACGCATGTCGTTTCCTCTTAATCGATCGATGCGGAAATGCTACCCCCCGCGGCGGACATGCGACGTCTCCGCGCGAGGCCAGTGGTCGCAGCCGGGGCCTGCCGCGCCTGTTATTCGACGAAGACCTCGTCGCGACGCCGGCGGATTTTCGGCAAACCAGCAATGATCAGCAGAATGATGGCGAGGCTCAGTAGCACCGCCGAGATCGGACGCGTGAAGAACACCGTCGCATCGCCGCGCGCGATCAACATGGCGCGGCGCAGATTTTCCTCCATCAGCGGGCCCAGCACGAAGCCGAGCAGCAAGGGCGCCGGCTCGAAGTCGTGCTTGAGCAGCCAATATCCGACGACGCCGAACATCGCCGCGATCCCGACATCGAACGGAGCGTTGTTGATAGAGTAGATGCCGATGCAACAGAACACGACGATGGAGGGGAACAGGAGCCGATAGGGCACGCGCAACAGCGAGACCCATAACCCCACCAGCGGTAGGTTGATGATCACCAGCGCCAGGTTGCCGAGCCACATGGAGGCGATCATGCCCCAGAACAGATCGGGCTGTTTGGTCATGACCTGCGGACCCGGCACAATGCCGTGGATGGTCATGGCGCCGACCATCAGCGCCATCACCGCATTAGGCGGAATGCCGAGCGTGAGCAGTGGGATGAAGGCGGTCTGTGCGGCGGCGTTGTTCGCGCTTTCCGGCGCGGCAACGCCCTCGATGGCACCGCGGCCGAATCTCTCGGGGTGCTTCGAAATCTTCTTCTCAAACGTATAGCCGGCGAACGACGCGATGATCGAACCGCCCCCAGGCAAAATCCCAACCAACGATCCGATGATGGTGCCGCGGGCGATAGGGCCGGAGGTATCGATCAAATCCTGACGGGTGGGCATCAGGCCGGTGATCTTGGTCTTGAGGATCTCCCGGCTGCCGGGCGGAAGCTCGAGGTTGCGGATGATCTCGGCGAATCCGAACACGCCCATAGCAACGTTGGCGAAACCGATGCCGTCGGCCAGTTCAGGGATGTCGAAGGTCATACGCCCGGCACCGGTCTCCAGGTCGGATCCCATCATCGACAACAGCAGCCCCATGACCACCATGGCGACCGCCTTCAGCACCGAGCCCTTGGCCAGCACGACCGCGAACATCAGGCCGAGCGTCATCAGCGAGAAATATTCCGCCGGACCGAACAGCAGGGCGAGACCGGTCAACGGCGCGCCGAGCGCGGCGACCAGCACGGTCGCGACGCAGCCGGCGAAGAACGAGCCGATCGCCGCGATCGCGAGCGCCGGCCCCGCCCGCCCCTGCTTTGCCATCTCGTGGCCGTCGAGGCAGGTCATCACCGAGGAGGACTCACCCGGGATGTTGACCAGGATCGATGTCGTCGACCCGCCGTATTGCGCGCCATAATAGATTCCGGCGAGCATGATCAAGGCGCCGACCGGCGGCAGTCCGAATGTAATCGGCAAGAGCATTGCAATGGTGGCGACCGAGCCGACGCCCGGCAACACCCCGACCAGGGTGCCGACCATGGCGCCGATCATGCAGAACAGGAGGTTGTAGGGATTGGCCGCGACTTGGAAGCCCAGCGCGAGATTCGCAAGAAGGTCAGACATGGCTTAACTACTACCTCGCGTCAAAATCGCGGCCAGAGTTGGAACGGCAAGTTGAGCAGGTAGACGAACAGCAAGACGCAGAACACGGTCATTGCCGCCGCCGCTATGACGCCTTCGACCAAACGCATTTCCTTCGATCCGAAGATCGAGATCATGTAGGTGAAAAAGGTCGCGGGGATCAGACCCAGGGGGCGGATCATGGCGGCGAAGCTCAGGATCGCGCCGATCACCAGGATCGGACCGCGAACTTTGTACTTTTCGATCGGCGGCCCCTCGGCAAATACACCACCGATCGCAACCGCGGCGCCGAGGGCGGCAAGGACAAACGAAAACAGTCGCGGCGCCGTACCGGGACCGAAGGCAAAACCGCGTTGCCCCGGCAACTCGGCGGAAGCGACCAATGCGAGCGTGGGCAACAAGATGAGAGCGATGCCGCCATAAAAATCCCGCGGGGCATGCACGGGCAGGAAGCCGACGGTTGTAGCGATCCCGACCAAAACAAGAGCAGCCGACATCAATCGCGGGATGACCGCGTTCGGCACATAAAACGCCCAAACGAGGAGCACAGCGGCAAGCACCGTAACGATGAGCCCGCCGATCAAATTATGCGTATTGACTGAAAGGCCCCGACGCGTCCCGTCGGGGGACGGTGATACGCCCTCTGACATATTCCCTCCTGGACGCCCCGCACGCGTGCCGCCGAACCTCCCATTCGGTGGGCACAATGTGATGGGTAGCACATTCCAGTGGGCGACGGGAAGCAACCGCGGCAAATTTAGCCTGCAGCTGGTCGGTGAGCCGGCGTAGCGCGGCTGCGGTAAAAATCCGTGTCAGTCACCACCCCGGGGCCAGCGCCATAGCAACTGCCGGAAA
>DASQXF010000119.1:0-5909 GCA_035639895.1 Xanthobacteraceae bacterium | reverse complement strand
CCGGCGAAACCGGCTTTTTCGGCGGAGCGCCTGACGCGGGATTCGCTTTCATTTCGACCATGGATTCAATGTGCTCCCGGCGGGCCCAAGATCAAGACCCGCCATGCGGCACAGCGAAGCGGGCCTCTGGCGAGCCGCCAGCAGCGACCCAACATCTTACGCCGCAATGTCGGGCCGGGGCTGCGCCGCGAAGGCGCGCCGTCCCAAGGTTCCAGCGAGGACGCGACCATGAACTATCTGCGTACCGCCATTCTACTGGCGGGGCTGACGGCCCTTTTCATGGGAGTCGGTTATCTGATCGGTGGCGGGAGCGGCGCCATGATCGCGCTCATTGTCGCCGCCGCCATGAATCTTGCGAGCTACTGGAATGCCGACAAGCTCGTGCTGGCGATGCACGACGCCCAGGAGGTCGACGAGAGCACTGCGCCCGATCTCGTGCACCTCGTGCAGGATCTTACCCGCCGCGCCGGCCTACCTATGCCGCGCGTCTATCTCATGGACAATCCGCAGCCCAACGCGTTTGCGACCGGACGCAACCCCGAGCATGCGGCCGTGGCGGTGACGAGCGGACTGTTGCAAATGCTCTCGCGGGAAGAAGTGGCCGGCGTGATCGCCCACGAGCTCGCCCACATCGGAAATCGCGACACCCTGACGATGACGATCACTGCGACCATCGCTGGCGCAATCTCCATGTTGGCGCAGTTTGGATTCTTTTTCGGCGGACATCGCGACAGCAACAATGGCCCCGGTGTGATCGGCAGCCTCGCGATGATGATTCTCGCGCCGATCGCCGCCATGCTCGTGCAGATGGCGATCAGCCGCACACGGGAATACGCCGCGGACGAACTCGGCGCCCGTATCAGCGGGCGTCCGGACGCACTCGCCTCCGCGCTGGCGAAGATTTCTGCCACTGCGGAGGCCGTCGTAAACCCCACCGCCGAGCGCGCCCCGGCGACGGCGCATCTTTTCATCGTCAATCCGCTGACCGGCCAAGGGATGGATAACCTGTTCTCCACCCATCCTTCGACCGAGAACCGCATCGCCGCGCTGCAACGACTGGCGGCGGAACTTGGCTCCAGCAGCTGGACGCGACCGACTGCACCCGCCTATCCCAGGCGTTGGGCAAGCCCGTGGGGCAGCGCGGGTAGCCGCGGAGAAAACCGCGGCCCCTGGGGCTGATACCCTCGGCCTCGCTGCCTCCGGCCATTTCGTGCCAAATGACGGGCATGGCCCGTCCCGATCCCGGCGTTGATGTACCCGGCTTGGCCGCACGGCGCATCGCTGCCGACATTCTTGAGGGCGTGCTGCGCCGCCGCCGTCCGCTCGACGACGAGCTGGAGGAACGGGCGGCACACCCCGATTTCGGAACGCTTGCCCCTCGCGACCGCGCGTTGGTGCGCAGCTTGGTGGCCACCGTGCTGCGCAGGCTGGGCACGCTGCGCCATCTCCTCGCTCAATGGCTAAAACTTCCCGCCGACGCGCCACGGGTCGAAACCGCCTTGCTTCTTGGGGCGGCGCAAATCCTCTGGCTCGAAGTACCGGACCACGCGGCTGTCGACCTCGCGGTGCGCCTGGTGCAGGCCGACCGTCGCGCGGCGCGCTATGCTGGCCTCGTCAACGCGGTGCTCCGGCGCGTCACTCGCGAGGGTACACAACTCCTCAGCAGCGTCGAGAGCGGCGCGCTCGATACGCCGCAGTGGCTGATGGCGCGCTGGGAAAAGCATTATGGAGCAAAGACCGCGCGCGCCATCGCCGTCGCCAACTCGCACGAGCCGGCGCTCGATCTGACGGTAAAGAACGACGCGCAGCATTGGGCGAACGTGTTCGGCGGACGCGTGCTCCCGACCGGGTCGGTGCGCGCGATCGTGCATGGACCGATCGCGCAACTGCCGGGCTACGCCGACGGCGCCTGGTGGGTCCAAGACGCTGCCGCGGCACTGCCGGCGAAGCTTCTCGGCGACGTGCGTGGGCTTGCCGTCGCCGATCTATGCGCCGCACCGGGCGGCAAGACCGCTCAGCTTGCGGCCGCCGGCGCCCGCGTCGTCGCGGTCGACCGCGCACCGGACAGGCTCGAACGGCTGCGGCAGAATCTCACCCGGCTACAGCTGACGGCAGAAACCCTCACTGCCGACGTCACCGAATGGCATGCCGGGCCGTTCGATGCCGTCCTTCTCGACGCGCCCTGCTCGTCGACGGGGACCATCCGCCGTCATCCCGACATCCCCTGGCTCAAGCGCGCGGCTGACATCACTGCGCTCGCAGTGCTGCAACGTCGCCTTGTGGAACGGGCTGTGCAGCTGACCAAGCCTGGTGGCACGCTGATCTACTGCAGTTGCTCGCTCGAGCCGGAGGAAGGGATCGAAATCGTCCGCGATCTGCTTAGTGAAACCCCGAGCCTGCTCCGCCGGCCGATCTCGGCGTGTGAAATCCACGGCCACAGCGAATGGCTGACGGCGGACGGCGACCTGCGGACCCTGCCCTGCCACCTCGCGGACCCTGATTCGCGCATGGCTGGCCTGGACGGCTTCTACGCCGCCCGTCTGCAAAGGATTTGAAGGGCTTATCCGCGGTTGGCCGCTGCCACACCCTTCGCTATGTTGCCGCCTGCGGGTGTCGCCCGCACTGGAGGGAGCCACCGCCTCGATGTCGCGCGTTTCGGTCGCGGAAGGCACGAGATTGTCCGTGGTCGTGGCCCGTGGCCTTCTTGGCAGGCTCACCAGCCGCGTCGCGGCGTATCCGATCGTCAACTGGCCGTTTTCCTTCGGCAAGTCGGACCGCATCGTCATCGCGCCGCAAGATCTGCGAACCAGCGATGCAACCAGGGCAAGCGAAATCTACGCCGGCCGCTTCGCCTTTGCGGGCAAGGTCGTTACCTGCGATTCCCGCTCTCCCTTCGAAATCTCACCGCCGTCCGAGGACTGGGCGGCGGCGCTCTTCGGCTTCGGCTGGTTACGCCATTTGCGCGCCGCCGGCTCCGGCATCAGCCGCGCCAACGCGCGCGCGCTGGTGGACGAGTGGATCACGCTCAACAGTTCCCAAGACCGGATCGGTTGGCGTTCAGAGGTGGTCGCGCGGCGAATTATCTCGTGGCTCAGCCAAGCGCCGCTGCTGCTCGACGATGCCGACGTCCACTTCTATCGCCGGTTCCTGCGCAGCCTGACGCGGCAAGTCCGCCATCTGCGTCACACAGCCTCGCAAACGCGCGACGGCGTGCCGCGCTTGCAGGCCGCGATCGCGCTCGGCTATGCCGCGTTGTGCATGGCGCGTCAGCACCGTCATATCCGCGCCGCCAGCAAGCGGCTTTCCGACGAGTTGGCGCGTCAGATCCTGCCCGACGGCGGTCATATCAGCCGCAATCCCGGTGCGCTCGTCGAATTGCTGGTCGACCTCTTGCCGTTGCGGACCGCGTTCACCGCCCGCAATGTCGTGCCGCCGCCAGCGCTGCTCAATGCAATCGATCGCATGATGCCGATGCTGCGCTTCTTCCGGCATGGCGACGGCAACTTCGCACTCTTCAACGGCATGGGTCCGACCCCCACCGATCTCATCACTACCATTCTCGCCTACGACGACGCACGCGGCGCGCCGCTCGCGAACGCGCCCCACTCCGGTTACCAGCGCCTGGAGAGCGCGGGTACGCTGGTCGTGATCGATGCCGGCAATCCGCCGCCGATGGCGGTGAGCCAGCAAGCGCACGCCGGCTGCCTCTCATTCGAGCTCTCTTCGAAGCAGAACCGCATCGTCGTTAATTGCGGATTGCCAGTGGCAAGTCGCGAAGGCTGGCGGCAAGTCGCGCGCACCACCGCGGCGCATTCCACCGTCACCCTCAACGATACGTCATCATGCCGCTTTATCGAGGCCGGTCCCGTCCGGCGCATGCTGTATGGAACGCCGATGATTGCCGGCCCACGCCAGGTGGCCGTCGAGCGCGAGGAGCAAGGGGGCGGCACCCTGCTGCGTACGTCGCATGACGGATACGCCGCCATCTTTAACGTCGTCCATGAGCGCGTGCTTATGCTCTCGGGCGACGGGCGCAGGCTCGAGGGGGAGGATTCATTCACGCCGGCCCGCGGCGAGCTGGTGCCGGCCGATCGCGATCACTTCGCTGTACGCTTCCATCTGCATCCGACGGTCAAGGCCAGCCGGCTGTCCGAGGGCCACGGCGCCATGCTGGCGATGCCTAACAAAGAAGTGTGGACGTTCAGCGCCTACGAGGACCGCGTCGAGGTGGAAGAGAGCGTCTATTTGGCCGGCCCGGATGGACCGCGCCGCACCGTGCAGCTCGTCATTTATGGTCGCGCGCGCAATGTGCCGAGAGTGCGCTGGACGTTCGCATCCCACACCGCGCAGACCGCATCGGGCGCGGCCCGGCGCGGCCGCGACGACGAACCGCGGCTGCCACTGTGATCGCGATGCCCCCAGCTTTGAATGTTGCTTTCGCTGTGATACCCGCTACTCGATCATGACCGATCGCCTCCGCCGCGTCTGCCGCGCTCTAATCTCCACTTCCGACAAATCGGGCCTCGTCGAGTTTGCGCGTGCGCTGACGGAAGAAGGAATCGAGTTGATCTCAACAGGCGGCACCCGCAAAGCGCTGGCGGATGCTGGGCTTTCCGTGCTCGACATTTCCGAGCTGACGGGCTTCCCCGAAATGATGGATGGTCGGGTGAAGACGCTCCACCCCAAAGTGCACGGCGGCCTGCTGGCCATGCGGGACAATGAGGAGCACGCCGCCGCCATGCGCTCGCATGGCATCCAGCCGATCGATCTCCTCGTCGTCAGCCTTTATCCGTTCGAAGCAACGGTCGCGCAGGGCGCCGATTTTGCGACTTGCATCGAAAACATCGACATCGGCGGCCCCGCCATGATCCGCGCCGCCGCCAAGAACCATGCCGACGTGGCGGTCGTGGTCGACCCGAGCGACTATGCGGTTGTGCTGGCGGAACTCAGAGACCACGGTGGGGCCACCACGCTCGCGCTACGCCGCAAGCTTGCCGCCAAGGCCTATGCGCGCACCGCGGTCTATGACGCGGCGATCGCCAATTGGTTCGCGGATCAGCTCTCGGATGCGGCGCCCGCCTTCCGTGCGATCGGCGGACATCTCCTCGAGCCGCTGCGCTACGGCGAAAACCCGCATCAGTCGGCAGCGTTCTATCGCACGAGCGAGCTGCGACCCGGCGTCGCTATCGCGCGGCAGGTGCAAGGTAAAAAGCTCTCCTACAACAACATCAATGATACCGACGCGGCATACGAGTGCGTCGCGGAATTCGACCCCCAACGCACGGCTGCCTGCGTCATCATCAAGCACGCCAATCCCTGCGGCGCCGCCGAGGGCACGACTCTCATCGAGGCTTATCGCAAGGCGCTGGCCTGCGATCCCGTGTCGGCCTTCGGCGGGATCGTGGCGGTGAACCGGAAGCTTGACGCGGAAGCGGCGCAGGCCATTACGGAGATCTTCACCGAAGTGATCATCGCGCCGGAAGCGAGCGACGAGGCTATCGCCATTGTCGGGGCGAAAAAGAACCTTCGCTTGCTGATCGCCGGCGCCCTGCCTGATCCGCGGGCGGCAGGCATGCTGGTGAAATCGGTTGCCGGCGGCTTGCTCGTGCAGTCGCGCGATAATGCGGTGGTCGACGACATGATGCTCAAGGTCGTGACCAAACGTCCGCCAACGAACACCGAACTGAAGGACCTCGCCTTCGCTTTCCGTATCGCCAAGCACGTGAAATCGAACACGATCGTCTATGCCAAGGATTGCGCCACGGTCGGCATCGGCGCCGGCCAAATGAGTCGGATCGATTCTGCCCGTATCGCTGCGCGCAAGGCCGAGGACGCCGCTGCCGCGGCGGGTCTTTCGGCACCGCCGACCCAAGGATCGGTCGTGGCGTCGGATGCCTTCTTTCCCTTCG
>DASQXF010000118.1:0-10004 GCA_035639895.1 Xanthobacteraceae bacterium | reverse complement strand
CGTGCGCTGTCACATGCACTTCCTGACCGGGCGAGCGGAGGAGCGGCTGTCCTTCGACATCCAGCGCGAGATCGCGGTAAGGCTCGGCTACACCGAGCATCCCGGGCTGCGCGAGGTCGAGCGTTTCATGAAGCACTACTTTCTGATCGCCAAAGACGTCGGCGATCTCACCGCCATCCTCTGCGCCAAGCTCGAGAACAGCCAAGCCAAAGCCATGCCGGTGCTCAGCCGCATGATGGCGAGATTTCGGCCGCGCGCCAGGCACGCGCTGAGCGAGAGCGAGGATTTCGTCGTCGACTACAACCGCATCAATATCGTCGACGAGAACGTGTTCAAACGCGACCCGGTCAATCTCATCCGCATCTTCCATCTCGCACAGAAATACAATCTGGCATTCCATCCCGACGCCATGCACGTCGCCACGCGCTCGCTCAGGCTAATCGATCAAGGATTACGCGAGAACGAAGAGGCGAACCGGCTGTTTCTCGAGATCCTCACCTCGAAAAACGACGCCGAGACCGTGCTGCGGCGGATGAACGAGGCGGGCGTCCTCGGCCAATTCGTGCCGGCCTTCGGCCGCATCGTGGCGATGATGCAGTTCAACCTGTATCACCACTACACCGTGGACGAGCATCTCCTGCGCTGCATCGGCGCGCTTTCCGACATTGAAGCTGGGCGAGCCGACGACGCCAAATTCGCCACCGAACTGATGCGGACCATTCAGCCGCGGCACCGCGACCTCCTCTACGTCGCACTTTTCCTGCACGACATCGCGAAGGGCCGTGTCGAGGACCATTCCATCGTCGGGGCGCGGCTCGCGCGCAACTACTGCCCCCGGCTCGGCTTTTCGGCGGCGGAGACGGAAACCGTCGCATGGCTCGTCGAAGTGCATCTGCTGATGTCGTCGGTTGCCCAATCGCGCGATCTTTCCGACCGCATGACCATCGAGAACTTCAGCGCCGTGATGCAGTCGGTCGAGCGGCTCAAGCTGCTCGCCATCCTTACCGTCGCCGACATCAAGGCGGTCGGCCCGGGCGTGTGGAACGGCTGGAAGGCGCAGCTCATTCGCACGCTCTACTACGAAACCGAACCGGTGCTCACTGGAGGATTTTCCGAGGTCAACCGCGCGCAGCGGGTGGCCATGGCGCAGGCCGAGTTTCGCGCCGAGCTTGGCGACTGGACGGCGGCCGAGCTCGACGCCTACCTCGCGCTGCATTATCCGGCCTATTGGCTCAAGGTCGATCTGCCGCACAAAATCGCGCATGCGCGATTCTTGCGTTCGGCCGCGCAGGAGGGAAGGTCGCTCGCGACCTCGGTTGCGTTCCCGGCCGCGCGCGGGGTGACCGAGCTGACGGTGCTGGCGCCGGATCATCCCTGGCTGCTGTCGATCATCGCCGGCGCTTGCGCGGTCGCGGGCGCCAACATCGTGGATGCGCAAATCTTCACCACCACCGACGGGCGCGCGCTTGACACCATTTCGGTATCGCGCGAGTTCGAGCTTGACGCCGATGAAGCGCGCCGTGCCGCGCGCATTACCGAGTCGATCGAAAAGGCGTTGCGCGGCGACCTCAAGCTCCCTGAGGTGGTCGCCAAGCGGGAAACCGCGAAGGCACGCCTCAAGACGTTCGCGGTGCCGCCCGAGGTGACCGTCAACAACGGATGGTCGAGCCGCTACACCATGGTCGAGGTGACCGGGCTCGATCGCCCCGGCCTGTTGTTCGAGCTGACCGCGACGTTGTCGAAGCTCAACCTCAACATCGCCTCCGCCCATGTCGCGACTTTCGGCGAGCGCGTGGTGGACGTGTTCTACGTCACCGATCTGTTCGGGGCGAAGATAACCTCGCCGACACGGCATGCGACCATCAAGCGCGCCCTTATTGCTTTGCTGACGCCCGCGTCCGCTGCGGCGGCGAAGCCCGCCAAGAGTGCCGCAGTAGCGGGCTAAATCGCTCCCCGGGTCATGCGCGCTCTGCCCACGCCTGCGCCGCGGTAACCGCCTCTTAAATGACCCCATTTAGCCTGCCGCTGGTCGGACCCGCGGGAGGCCAGAATGGCGCTGCGACGGAGCAAGGCACGCCGCGCGCGTGCGCTCGATGCCGGCCCGGCGGCGCCCGACAGAAGCCGCAAGCGCAAGCGCGGCGGCTCGCTCCTGCGGCGGCTCATCTACTGGTCGCTGGTGCTCGGGCTGTGGGGAATTATCGCGGTGGTGGGCACCATCGCCTTTGTCGTCTCGACGCTGCCGCCGATTCAATCGCTGGAAGTTCCCAAGCGGCCGCCGACGATCGAAATCGTCGGCACCGACGGGCGGCCGCTCATCATGCGCGGCGAGATGAGCGGCACCGATGTGTCGATCAAGGAGCTTCCCGCCTACTTGTCGAGGGCGTTTGTCGCCATCGAGGACCGCCGGTTCTTCAACCATTCCGGAGTCGATCCCATCGGGCTCATTCGCGCCGCCGCCGCCAACGTGCTTCGCCGCGGCGTATCGCAGGGCGGCTCGACCATTACCCAGCAACTCGCCAAGAATTTGTTTCTCACCCAGGAACGCACGCTGTGGCGCAAGATGCAGGAGCTCGTCCTTGCGCTCTGGCTCGAGCGCAAGTTCAGCAAGAGCGAAATTCTCGAGCTCTATCTCAATCGCGTATATTTCGGCTCCGGCGCCTACGGGGTTGAGGCCGCCGCGCAGCGTTATTTCGGCAAACCCGCCCGCGAGGTGAAGATCGCCGAGGCGGCGATGCTCGCGGGGCTGGTGAAATCTCCCTCGCGGCTGGCGCCGAGCCGCAATCCCAACGGCGCCGAACGCCGCGCGCAGGCGGTGCTAGCGGCCATGACCGAGCTCGGCTTCGTCACCGAGACCATGGCCAAGACTGCGCTTGCGCAGCCCGCACGCGCGGTGAAACCCGCGGGCGGCGGCTCGGTCAACTATGTGGCCGACTGGATCTTGGACGTGCTCGACGACCTCGTCGGCCGCGTCGAGCAGGACCTCGTGGTGGAGACCTCGATCGATCCCGTCCTGCAGGCAGCAGCCGACAAGGCGCTCACCGACGAGCTCGCCCTCAAAGGACAAAAGTTTGACGTGGCGCAGGGCGCCCTTGTCGCGGTCACGCCCGAGGGCGCGGTGCGCGCGATGGTCGGCGGCAAGAATTACGCCGAAAGTCAGTTCAACCGTGCGGCCGTCGCCAAGCGGCAGCCCGGCTCTGCGTTCAAACCCTTCGTCTATCTGACGGCGCTCGAGCGCGGCTTGACCCCCGAGAGCGTGCGCGAGGACAAGCCAATAGCGCTCAAGGGCTGGAAGCCGGAGAACTATAGCCGCGACTACCACGGGCCCGTGACGCTGTCGCAGGCGCTCGCGCTCTCGCTCAATACCGTATCCGTGCGGCTCACGTTGGAGGTCGGGCCGAGCGCGGTGGCTAGGACCGCGTATCGGCTCGGCATCGCCTCGAAGCTCGACCCCAACCCTTCGCTCGCACTCGGCACCTCCGAAGTGTCGCTGATCGAACTCACCTGCGCTTACGCACCCTTCGCCAATGGCGGCAGCGCGATCGCCCCGCACGTGGTGGAGCGCGTGCGCACGCATGCCGGCAAGATCTTGTTCGCGCGCACGCCGCAGGCTCTCGGACGCATCGTCGAGCCGCGCTACGTGGGCATGATGAATGCAATGATGCGCGAGACCCTCATTTCCGGCACCGCGCAGAAAGCACAGCTTCCGGGCTGGCCGGCCGCCGGCAAGACCGGCACAAGCCAGGATTTTCGCGACGCTTGGTTCATCGGCTACACCGGACATCTCGTCGCCGGCGTGTGGGTCGGCAACGACGATTCATCACCGACCAAGAAGGCGACCGGAGGCAGCCTGCCGGTGGAGATCTGGTCACGCTTCATGCGAGCCGCCCATCAGGGCGTAGCGGTCGCAGCTTTGCCGGGGCTGGCAGCCGCCCCGTCGTTCGCCTCGGCGGTGCCGCCCGTGCCGTCGGTACAGATCGACGGGCAACTCGGTTCTCAACTCGGCGGACCAGCGGTGAAACCGCAGTCGATTGATCGTAGCATCGACGGTTGGTTTCTCGACCGCCTGTTCGGACGGCGCTGATCTCCCCATCGTCGTCCTATCCCAGAGAATGCGCGGGACGACACGCGCAGTTCGTGTGCTAACCTCACGCGTGATCCGGAGCGCAGCATGCGATTGAAGGACAAGGTAGCGATCGTCACCGGCGCCGCGCGCGGCATCGGGCTGGCGATCGCCCAACGCTACGTCGCGGAAGGGGCGCGCGTCACCCTTGCCGATATCGATGCCGCGGCGGGCGAGGTCGCCGCTCGTGCGCTCGGCAACGCCCGGTTCCTCGCCACCGACGTCGGCGACGCGAAGAGCGCGGAGAACGTCGTCGCAGAGACATGCCGCGCGTTCGGCGATCTCGACATTCTTGTCAACAACGCCGGCATCATCCATGGCGCCGATTTCCTCGAGCTCGCGGAAGCCGATTTCGACCGCGTGCTGCGGGTCAATCTCAAGGGCGCCTTTCTCCTCGGCCAAGCCGCCGCGCGGCGGATGGTGGCGCAGGTCAAGGCTGGCAAGCCTCCGGGCAGCATCATCAACATCAGCTCGATCAACGCGGTCGTGGCGATCGCCAATCACACGCCTTATTGCGTGTCGAAGGGCGGCATCGATCAGCTGACCAAGGTGATGGCGCTGTCGCTCGCGACCTACGGCATCCGCGTCAACGCCATCGGTCCGGGCTCGATCATGACCGATATCCTCAAGGCGGTGGCGACCGACAAGGAGGCCAAGCGCCGAATATTGGCGCGCACGCCACTCGGTCGGATCGGCGAGCCCGACGAGATCGCTTCCATTGCCGCCTTCCTCGCTTCACCGGAGGCAAGCTATATGACCGGGGAGACCATCTACGCCGATGGCGGCCGGCTCGCGCTCAACTATACCGTGCCGGTCGACGACAACGCGCTCGAGTGACGCAATAATCAACGCATATGCTGTCGTCCCCGCTTTCGCGGGGGGACGACAGTTAAGGAAACAACACGTCAATGGCCGCCAAGCGCCCGCCGGCTTTGGATCGCATCGACGTAAAGATTCTGGCGGCGCTGCAGCGCGACGGCCGCTCGACCATCCAGAAACTGGCGCAGGCAGTGGGACTTTCGCCGCGCGCGTGCCTCGAACGGGTGCGCCGCCTGGAGGCCGCCGGCGTCATCGCCGGATACCAGGCCGTGATCGAGCTCGGCCGCCTGTCGCGTCCCGTCAATGTGTTCGCCGAAATCGTTCTGGAGCGCCAAGCCAATCGCGGGCGCTTCGAGAAGCGGCTCGCGGGGATCGACGAGGTCGTCGAGTGCTGGGAGGTCAGCGGCACCGTCGATTACGTCGCACGTTTCGTGTGTCCGGATCTCGCGGCCTACGAGGAGCTCACCACGGCGTTAATCGACGATGAAAATCTCGGCGTCGCGCGCATCGTCAGCCACGTGGCATTGCGCCCGGTCCGCCGCTTTAGCGGCTATCCCGCATCGCTGCTGGGACAGCAAGTAAGCAAGGTTAGGTAGCGTCAGCAGAAGGCGTGTCCCGGATGCGGTGCAGCGCGGAGCGGTGCACCGCTGATCCGGGACCGCCACGGACCGAAACGGTCCCGGGTCTGCAGCGCATCACTTCGTGCTGCGCCGCGCCCGGGACACGCGAGCAGGCCGCGCTGCGTGACCGACCGCCGTTTCCGCCGCGCCGAGCCGCGCTGACCGCCGAATCGGCGGCGGGGTCGCCTGACTTCCGCCACACGGGCCGCAGCCGCGACATAAATGCAATCCGCAATGCGAGCGGCGATTCGCCCGCAGTGATGCGGAGTCGTGCCATGAACGCGATCGATCTCGAGACTCGATACAGCGCGCATAACTACGCGCCGCTTCCCGTCGTGCTGACGCGCGGCCAGGGCGCGCATCTGTGGGATACCGCCGGACGGCGCTACGTCGACATGATGAGCGCCTATTCGGCGGCGAGTCATGGCCACGCTCATCCGCGCATCCTCGCTGCGCTGACGGCGCAGGCGAAGCGCCTCGCCGTCCCCTCGCGGGCCTATTACAACGACCGGCTTGGCCCGTTCCTCGCCGAGCTGTGCAGGCTCACGGGCCTCGATGCCGCGCTGCCGATGAACACCGGCGCGGAAGCGGTCGAGACCGCGATCAAGGCCGCGCGCCGCTGGGGGTATCGCGTCAAGGGCATCGAGCCTGGCCGCGCAGAAATCGTCGTCGCCGCCGGCAATTTCCACGGGCGCACTACGACCGCCATCTCGTTTTCGACCGAGCCCGAGTATCGCGACGGGTTCGGACCGTTCACGCCCGGTTTCCGTCCGGTGCCATTCGGCGATCTCGCGGCGGTCGAGCGCGCCATCACTCCGCAGACCGCCGCCGTGCTGATCGAGCCGATCCAGGGCGAGGCCGGCGTGATCGTGCCGCCGGCGGGCTTCATCGCCGGCCTGCGCCGCATCTGCGATGCGCACCGCGTGCTGCTCATTCTCGACGAGGTGCAGTCCGGCCTCGGCCGCACCGGCGCTTGGTTCGCGTTCCAGCACGAAAACATCCGGCCGGACGGCGTGATCATAGGCAAGGCGCTGGGCGGCGGCGTGCTGCCGGTGTCCGCCTTCATCGCGCGCCGCGAGGTCATGGACGTATTCACCCCCGGCTCCCACGGCTCGACCTTCGGCGGCAACCCGCTTGCGGCCGCCGTGGGGCTCGAGGCGCTGCACGTGATCCGCGACGAGGAGCTGGTGGAGAAGAGCCGCGTGCTCGGCGCCCACATGCTCGAGCGGCTGCGCGCGATCGAGAGCCCGGCACTCGCGGCCGTGCGCGGCCGCGGGCTCTGGGCCGGTGCCGAGATCGATCCGGATATCGCGAGCGCGCGTGAGGTCTGCGAGCGCCTGCTGAGCAAACGCGTGCTGTCGAAGGAGACGCACCACACCGTCGTGCGGCTCGCGCCGCCGCTCGTTATCGCGCGTGACGATCTCGACTGGGCGCTCGACCGCTTCGAGGAGGTTCTGCGCGAGCTCGACGGCACGCGCCGGCGCGCGCGTGCGGCGTGAATGGGCCAGGGAAGGACGGGGAGACGCAAATGACGCGACTTAACAGCTCGACCGCGCGATTTCTGATGTGCCGGCCAGAGCACTTCGCGGTCAACTACACCATCAATCCGTGGATGGACCCGAAGCGCTGGGCCCGCGATGCCGACGCGCACGCCGCGGCCGAGCGTGAATGGCAGGCACTTTATGGCAAACTGCTCGAGCTTGGCGCAGCGGTCGAGCTGGTCCCGCCCGTCCCTGGCATGCCCGATCTGGTCTTCACCGCGAATGCGGCGGTGGTGCTCGACGGCAAGGCGCTGCTGGCGCGCTTCCGTCATCCGGAGCGCCAGCGCGAGGAAGGACATTTCGAAGCGGCATTCTGCGCGTTGCAAGCGCACGGGCTCATCGATTCCGTGCGCAAGCTCCCCAAGGACCTCGTGCTCGAGGGCGCCGGCGACTGCGTTTGGGACGCGCGGCGCAAATCGTTCTGGATGGGCTATGGTCCTCGCTCGGATGCGAGCGCGGCGCATGCGGTCGAGGAGATGTTCGGGCAGGACGTGGTCGCGCTCGAACTCGCGGACCCTCGCTTCTATCACATGGACACCGCGCTTGCGCCGCTGCCCGGCGGCGAAGTCATGTATCTGCCGCGCGCCTTCACCGCGGCCGGAAAAGCGGCGATCCATGAGCGAGTCGCGCCGAACGAGCGCATCGAGATCGCCATCGAGGACGGCTGCCGCCTTGCCGCCAATGCCGTCGCGCTCGGCAACACGCTGATCATGTCCGGTTGCGGGCGGCGCCTGCGCGCGCAGCTTACTGCGCGTGGCTACGATGTCGTGACGACGCCGCTATCCTCGTTTCTGCGCAGCGGAGGCTCCGCCTTCTGCCTCACGCTGCGGCTCGACCGCGGGTCGGTGCCACTCTCCGCCGTCGCACCCGAGGCCGCGGTGGCCTGACCGGCAGTTCGCGGAAATGTCCCCTGACAAGCGCGGCGAATTTGATCTAAGCTTCCTCTCAACTTAGGCGTGAAGCCAAACGGGCCGCCCGCAGCAATCGGCGCGGCGGCAGAATGCGGCGACGCCCGAGCGGGACCCCACGGGAGGAGTGCAGCATGCTCAAGAGCAAACTTTCGCGCCGGCGCTTTCTGACGACCAGTTCGGCATCGATCCTTGCGATGCCCTTTGTGCGCGGTGCCCACGCGGCCGGTAAACTCTCGATCGGCTTCTGGGACCATTGGGTGCCGGGCGCCAACAAGGCATCCCAGACCTTGTGCGAAGAGTGGGCAGCCAAGGAGAAGGTCGAGCTCTCGATCGACTACATCACCTCGCAGGGCAATAAAAATCTGCTGACCATCGCCGCCGAGGCGCAGGCCCGCTCCGGTCACGACATTTTCGCCTTCCCGACGTGGCAGCCCGCCGATCATGCCAATCGGTTGGAGCCGGTCGACGATATCATGACGGAGTTGATCAAGCAGAATGGTGCGGTCAACCCGACGGTCGAGTATCTGGCCAAGTCCACCGGTCGGTGGGTCGCGGTACCCGCCGCGGTGGGGAGCCAGATCAAGGGGCCGTGTTCGCGCATCGACTTGATGAAGAAACATGCCGGGATCGACGTGCAGGCGATGTATCCGGCAGGCTCGCCGCCGAAAGCGGATGCGTGGACGCTCGACGCGATGCTCAAGGCGGCCGAGGCTTGCCACAAGGCGGGCTATCCCTTCGGCATCGGACTCGGCGTCACGGAAGACAACGTCGACACCGCCGGGGCAATCTTCCAATCGTTCGGTGCCAATCTGGTCGATGCCAAGGGCAACGTCGCGGTCAAGTCGGACCCGGTGCGCCAGGCGCTCGAATACTACAAGAAGCTTGCGCAGTGGCTGCCGCCGGACGCGCCGGCTTGGGACAACGCCTCCAACAACAAATATCTGATTGCCGGCAAGGGCGCGCTGATCATGAATCCGCCAAGCGCCTGGGCGGTCGCCAAGCGGGATGCGCCGCAGGTTGCCGAGCAATTGTGGACGCACGGCATGCCGGCCGGTCCGAAAGGGCGCTACGCGCCTTTCCTGCCCTACTTTTACGGCATCTGGAACTTCGGCAAGAACAAGTCGGCGGCCAAAAGTCTGCTCGTCTACCTCTCGCAACCGTCGGCCGTCGAGAAGATGGTCGACGCGAGCGCCGGTTACGATCTGCCGGCGTTCGAAAAGCTGACCACCTTCAAGGTCTGGGCAGAGGAGGCGCCACCCAAGGGTACGCTCTATCACTATCCCAATCCGCACAATCACCAGATTCTCTCAGTCGCGGCGCAGCCCGCGCCGCCGAAGATCGCCGTGCAGATTTATACTCAGGCGATCCAGACCAAGATGGTGGTGCGGTTCATGCAGGGCGAGCCGCTCGAAAAGACGCTGGCCTGGGCGGAGACCGAGGTCGAAGGGTTCATGCGGACCTGAGCCTGCGTCGCGGCGCCGTCTGCTGGACAAGGGCGGACTGCGCCGCAGCGCGCGGCGGCGGGCTCCTTCGCCGGGTACGGGTGCCCGCTGCCGCCGATGACGCGTAACGAATCGCGGGCTAGCGGCGCAGCGCGAACGCGTCACCTAGTCCGGTTGCCCTCGGGAGAATGAGTATGGTCGACGCGACGTTGGAAGCGCTTGCGATGGCGGGCGAGCGCCGCCGGCGCTCGGCGCTGCGCAAGGCGATGCAGCGCAAATCGACCATCGCGTTCCTGATGACGCTTCCGCTGATCCTGCTCGTCGCGCTTCTCGTGCTTTATCCCGCCCTCTACTCCATCCATCTCGCCACGCTGAACAAGTCGATGGAGCGATTCGTCGGTCTCGGCAATTTTTACTTCCTGTTCAAGCGCGAGACCTTCTGGATGGTGGTGCAGCAGTCCTGCATCTTCGCCGTCACCGCGGTGATCTTCAAAGCGCTGTTCGGATTCATCGTTGCGCATTTCGTGCACAACATCCCGAGTCGCGGTCAG
>DASQXF010000117.1:0-13460 GCA_035639895.1 Xanthobacteraceae bacterium | reverse complement strand
CCGATCGCCAAGAACCCGACCCGGGTCTTTCCGCAAGTCATCCTCGAGCTTGCCGACAAATACGGCGAAGCGCCGGCGCTCTTGTCGGACCGCGAGCGCTTGAGCTACCGCGAACTGGCCGCGCGCTCCAACCGCTATGCGCGTTGGGCCCTGACGCAAAATCTTGGCAAGGGCGACACGCTTTGTCTCATGATGCCGGGCCGGCCGGAATTCGTCGCCGCGTGGATCGGCATCACCCGCGTCGGCGGTGTCGTCGCCCTCATCAATACTCACCTCACCGGAACGGCGCTGGCGTATTGCATCAACGTGGTGAGTCCAAAGCACATCATCGTGGCTGCAGAATTGTTCGAATCACTGCAAAGCGCGCGCGGGCAGATCACGGGCGAGCCCAAGGTCTGGGTGCACGGTGAAGCCGACGCAAATTTCCCCCGTATCGACCGCGAGGTCGACAGCCTTCCCGGCGAAGATCTCGCGGCCGCAGAGCTTCCCACGCTCACGATCGAGGATCGCGCGCTTTACATCTATACGTCGGGAACGACCGGCCTGCCCAAGGCCGCCAACATCAACCACTATCGAGTGATGCTGGCGAGCTACGCGTTCGCCGGCGTGATGGACACGCGCAGCACCGACCGCATGTACGACTGCCTGCCGCTTTATCACACTGCCGGCGGCGTGGTCGCGACGGGCGCGCTCTTGGTCAACGGCGGGTCGGTGGTGATCCGGGATAAGTTCTCCGCGCGCGAATTCTGGGACGATATCGTACGCTGGGATTGCACCTGTTTTCAGTATATCGGCGAGCTTTGCCGTTATCTCCTCAACTCGCCGCCGAACCCCAATGAGCAAAAGCATCACCTGCGCTTGGCCTGCGGCAATGGCTTGCGTCCCGACGTGTGGCCGCAATTCAAGCGCCGCTTTCAAATCCCGCAAATTATCGAGTTCTACGCCGCGACCGAAGGAAACGTCTCGCTGTTCAACTTCGACGGCAAGGAGGGCGCGGTCGGCCGGCTTCCCTGGTGGCTTGCAAGGCGCTTCCCGATCAAGGTCGTGCGCTTTGATCCCGAATCCCAGCAGCCGATCCGTGACAACCGGGGTTTCTGCATCGAGTGCCAAGTCGACGAACCTGGCGAGGTCATCGGCAAAATCATCAAGCATGCATCGAAGCCCGGGCAACGGTTCGAGGGCTATGCGAGCGAGGTCGAGACCGACAGGAAGATCCTGCACGACGTGTTCAAAAAGGGCGACCTCTGGTTCCGAACCGGCGATTTGATGCGCAAGGACAAGAACGGCTACTTCTATTTCATCGACCGCGTCGGCGACACTTTCCGCTGGAAAGGCGAGAACGTCTCCACCACCGAGGTCGAGGAGGCCATCGGACGCTTCGACGGCATTCTCGAGAGCAATGTTTACGGGGTTCAGATCGCCGGCCGGGACGGTCGCGCCGGCATGGCCGCGATCGTCGCCAGGGACAATCTCAACTTGACGGCGCTGCACGATCACATTGCACGGCAGTTGCCCGAATATGCGCGGCCGGTGTTTTTGCGCATACGCAAGGACAACGATCTCACCACGACATTCAAACAGAAGAAAATCAACCTGCTGAAAGAAGGTTTCGATCCCAGCCGGACCAGCGATCCGATCTATTTCAGCGATCCGCAACGCGAGGCTTTCGTGCGTCTCGACGCTCCACTCTACGAACAGATCAATTCCGGACGAGTGCGGCTATGACCGGCGGCTGCGGGCGGGACGGGGCGGAGGTGATAGGACACATGGATGTGCCGGCATTCTGGCGCGCGGCTGGACCGGACAAATGGTTCGAAAGGGATGCAGCGTTCGATTCCGAGATCAAACACCGTTTCCTTTCTGTCTGGCGAGCCGCCGCGGAAGGCAAGCTGGCGCACTGGGAAGAGACACCGGAAGGGGCGCTGGCGCTCGTCATCGTGCTCGACCAATTCCCGCGCAACATGTTCCGCGGCGAGCGGCGCACCTACGCGACCGACGCGCTCGCCCGCGCCGTCGCCGATCGTGCGATCGCGCGCGGCTTCGATCGGCAGGTCTCACATCCCGAGCGCCAGTTCTTCTATCTGCCGTTCATGCACTCGGAGAATCTGGGCGATCAGGAGCGGTGCCTCGAGCTGGCGCGCCATTATCGCGATGATGAATTCACGAAATATGCCGAGCATCATGCCGAAATCATCCGCCGCTTCGGCCGTTTCCCGCACCGCAATGCGCTATTGGGCCGCGCCACGAACCCGGACGAACAGGCCTTCCTCGACGGCGGGGGCTTTGCCGGCTGAGCGCATGCGCTCGGCGAGGCAAGCCGAATGTGGGACGCTGCGCGCTTGTCGGCGCGCTCTGGAGACTCAAGGCGCGCAACGGCGCCCTGAGTCTCGCAACTAGACGGCTGCAGCGTTTCAGAAGCTGACGACGTCCTTCATCGCGGCTGCGGCGTCGGCGGGGACGACTTTGCGCGCGACGAAATCGTCCCAGTCCTTGAACTTCGCCTTGGTGCGGGCCTCGATGATCGCCTTGGAGCGGGCCGGGCCGATGTGCGGCAGCTTGTCGAGTTCCGCTGCCGTCGCGGTGTTGAGGTTGGTCTTGGCGGCTTGCGGAGCCGTTGCGGCGCCGGTGGTTGCGGGCTTCGCGGGCGCGCCGGCCGCCGGCGCGGGTTTTGCCGGTTGCGGCGACTGCGCCGGTTGCATGCCCTGCGCTAACGCCGGGGCGGATAGCAGTGCGAGCGTCACCGAAGTGACGAGAACACGGCGGATGAGCATTGCGGTGGTCCTCTCTGTGATGCCTTGTGGCTCGACCCCGGCGAACGCCGGGAGCAAGCCAGGCGGGCGTTGCACGGATCGTCGCATGCCTCGCAGGCAGGACGATCCGATTGACCACCGACATAACCGATCGATCTCGAACGCGGCATGGACGACGCGTTCATCCGCGGTTCACCTCGGCCGCGCCGCAAAGCCGTTCCCGCCGGCTGTCCCCAACGGTGAGTTCGCTCGGCTATCGTCGACGGGATGAAGAAGCGGCTGAAGCCGCGCCCCCGCGCAAGAGCGGCGCCGCGGTGCGCTCGCTAATGCCGGCCGACGAAGCCAAGTTCTGATACATTCGGCGCAGGCTGCGCCTGACCACGCGCAGATCTTCTGCCGGCACGCCCGCGATCACCCTTCCTTCCAAGGCAATCGCGTGCGGGATCACCCGCGCCAGGACTGCAGAGCCCTTCGGCGTCAAGCGGACCACCACTTCCCGATTGTTGGTCGCGGATCGGGTGCGGGTCACGAGCCCCATCTTCACCAGACGGGTGACCACGCGCGACAAGGTCGAGACATCGATGCTCGTCCTCGCTGCGACATCGACCTGACGCTGGCCGCCGTCGTTAGCGAGCACCGCGAGCACGCGCCACATCGCGATGCTCAATCGATGATGGGCGAGCGTGTTCTGTCCGAAGTCGACCACTAGAAGCCAGCCGACGCGGTTGATGAGATAGGGAAGATATTCGCTGAAATCGAGACGCGGGCGAGCGGTCATCACTTTGAAATTCCTTAACTTCTTCGGCCGACGCTTTTATGGGCCGCCGTCTTCGATGTCAAAGGCCGGCCACTCCCGCGTTTGGCGCCATGCGGCAGCATAGCCATTTATTGCATTTACAACAATTGCAAATGCACCTATGATCCAAACCAGGGCCACACGGGCACTCAACCGACGGGAGGAGCGCTGTGGATTTCGGCTACTTCACCCTGAGTGACAATCATTACGAGAATAACACGCGGACGGCGAACCAATTCGTCGCCGACATCACCGAGGAGGCGCTCTATGCCGACAAGCTCGGAATGCACTCGGCGTGGATCGGCGAACATCATTTCAATTCGCTGGGCGTGCTGTCCTGCCCGGATCTGGTGCTCGCCTATATTGCCGCACGAACGAAGCGTATCCGGCTCGCACCCGCGGTGACGGTGCTGCCGCTGCATCACCCGATCCGCGTCGCCGAGCAATGGGCCACGCTCGATCTGCTCAGCAACGGGCGCGTGGATTTTGCAACCGGCCGCGGCTACGACGCACGCGAATACCAACCCTTCCATGTGTCGTTCGCGGACAATCAGAGCATTTTCGATGAAGGCCTCGAGGTCGTGCGCAAGCTGTGGGCGGCGGACGATCGCATCTCGCATCACGGCAAGCACTATTCGTTCGACGACGTGCGCATCACGCCCAAGCCGGTGCAGAAGCCGATTCCGTCCTATGTGGGTTCCTTCTCGAAGCCGTCGATCGAATTGGCGGCGCGACTCGATTGCGGCCTGATCGTCGCTCCCTTCGCCGCTGCCATGAGCTTCGGCGGCCTGCAGCAGGTCGCCGATCTCTATCACGAGAGCTGCGCCAAATACGGCAATAAGCCGGGCCGACTGATGTGCAGCTATTTCACCCATTTCGCCGACAACAAGGGGCAGGAGGACGCGCAACGCGCACGCCAGATCCGCTATTACCGCGAATGCGTGATTCCCGCGCTGCCCGGTGATCCGAAAACCGCCCCGCCGAGCTATCGCTATTTCGTCGACATGGTCGCGCGCTTGCAGGAGGTCAAACCGGAAGACCTCACCGAGAATTCGGTGCTACTGGGTTCGCCGCAGCGGATCATCGACACGCTGAAGAAGGTGGAGGCCGCCGGATTCTCCGAAGTCATTCTTTATGTCAACGTCGGTCTCAAGCCGCACCAGCAGGTGAAGGACGAGATGGCGCGCTTCATGGAGGAGGTCGCACCCGCCTTCGAGGGCGCGCACAAACAGAAAGCGGCATAGGCGTCAATCATATTGCCGGCTGGGCATGAACCTCGTGAAGCGAGCGGAGGGAACGAGCGAATCTGGGCACGCGTGAACGCGCATTGGACGACCAACAAACTCGGAGGAAACGCAGTGGCCATCCAGCAGAACACCGATCACATTCAGACCACACACATCGGGAGCCTGCCCCGGCCGCACAACCTGCTCGATCTGCTGAAAACAAAATACGCGGGGCAGCCATATGACGAGAGCAAGTTGAATGCGGTCCTGACGCGAGAGGTTGCTGAATGCGTGCGCAAGCAGGTCGAGTGCGGTATCGAGATCGTAACCGACGGAGAGTATTCCAAGCCGGGCTTTTTCACGTACATTCGCGAGCGCTTCGATGGGTTCGAATCCAGACCCAATCAGAAGCTCATCCTATTCCAGCAGGAGGTCTCGGCTTTCCCCGAATATTACGCCCAGTATTTCAAAGAAGCGATGATGGGCGGGGCCATTCTGCCGATCGTTCCGGTCGTATGCACCGCCCCTGTCAAGTACAAGGGCGAGGCAAAGCTGCAGATCGACATCGCCAATGTGAAGGCCGCTGCCAAAGCCGCAGGCGTGCCTGACCATCATGTCTTTCTACCGGCCACGGCGCCGTCGGGTGTCGGCATCAACGAATACTACAAGAGCGAGGAAGAGTATTTCCACGCGCTCGGGGCCGAACTGAACAAGGAATACCGCGCGATCGTGGCTGCCGGCATCCTGGTGCAGGTGGACGATCCATTCCTGCCGGACATCTTCGTAGAGCCAGGGCTTGACGACCAGCAGAAGAAACGGAAAGCGGAAATCTACGTCGAGGCGACCAATGCGGCGCTCAGCGGCATTCCGGCCGAGCGCGTCCGCTTTCATACCTGTTATGGCATCAACGAGGGACCGCGCCTTTACGAGTCTAACCTGCCAGAGATCATCGAATACGTACTCAAGATCAATGCCGGTTCGTTCAGCTTCGAGGCCGCGAATCCGCGCCACGAACACGAATACCACCTGTTCGAGCGGATGAAGATCCCCGAAGGGAAAGTGCTGTGTCCCGGGGTGGTGACGCATGCCAGCAACATCGTCGAGCATCCCGAGTTGATCGCGGAGCGGCTGATCCGCTTCGCCAAGCTGATCGGACGGGAGAACGTCATGGCCGGCGCGGACTGCGGGTTCTCTTCGCAAGCCCTCTACAAGACCGAAGTTCATCCCACCGTCGTATGGGAGAAGTTCAAGGCCATGCGACAGGGTGCCGATCTAGCAACAAAGCGGCTTTGGAATTGAATCTGCACGGGCCCAGCGGAGGAACCTCTCAATGCTCAAGCCAGTTCTGCTCGGAGCGGTCATGCTCGCGGTCGCCGTAGACGGCGCCATCGCGCAACAGAGGGAAGTGAAGATCGGCTTCGTGACCACACTGAGCGGCGGCCCCGCCGCGGTCGGCAGCGACATGCGCGATGCATTCGAGCTCGCGCTCGACCACCTCGGGCGAAAGATGAGCGGGCTTGCCGTGCAGGTAATTTATGAGGATGACGGCTTAAAGCCGGAGCTCGGAAAGCAGAAGACGGACAGGCTGATCGAATCCGAGAAAGTCAATTTCCTGACCGGATACATGATGTCCCACATCCTTTTGGCCTCGATAAAGTCGGCGGTTGATTCGAGTACCTTCCTCATCAGCGCAAATGCCGGACCATCACAAATCGCGGGCGAACTCTGCTCGCCATGGTTCTTTTCGTCGTCGTGGCAAGGCGACCAGGTGCCCCAAGCGATCGGCGAATACATGAACCAGAAGGACGTCAAGACGGCCTACCTGATCGCGCCCAATTATGCGGCTGGCAAGGACGTGATAGCCGGGCTCAAGGCCAACTTCCGCGGACAAATCCTCGGGGAGGACTACACAAGGTGGCCAGACCAGCTCGACTTCTCGCCGGAACTGTCGAAGGCACGCGCAACCAGACCCGACGCCATCTTCGCTTTCTACCCAGGTCCGGCGGGCATCCAGTTTCTAACCCAATATTCGCAATTCGGTTTGCGAGACCGGATACCGCTCTACACCGCCTTCATCATCGACGCGTTGTCACTGCCGCGGCTGGGCGAATTGGCGCTCGGTATACCCGGAGCGCAACATTGGGTGGTCGACCTGCCGAACGAGGCCAACAAAAAATTCGTAGGCGATTTCAAGAAAAAATATGGACGGAACCCGTCCTTCTACGCGGCCCAGGCCTATGACGCGGCCATGCTCATCAACAGCGGCGTAGACGCAGTTGCCGGAGACCTCACCAAGAAGGATCGTATTCGAGGTGCGCTGCGTAAGGCCAACTATCAGTCTGTTCGCGGTCCCTATAAGTACGGGAACAACCACTTTCCGATCCAGAACTTCTATCTGCAGGAAGCAGTGAAAGATGAGGGCGGCTCTTACACGCTCAAAACCACAGCCCTGGCCCTGAAGGACCACCAAGATCGTTACCATGATAAGTGCGGGATGACGTGGTGACTTTCAGGGTTCGTTGCTCCGCCGCTTGCTGGCTCGTGCGCGCGCCAGCCGCTATCGCCAAATCGTGCGCGCCGCATCCACAACCAACCGCAACTTCGCGCGTTCGTCCGCCTCGGTTAGGGGATTGCCGCCAGCACTGCTGGCGAAGCCGCATTGCGGACCGATGGCGAGCCGCTCAGGCGTTATATATTTCGCGGCTTCATCGACGCGCCGCTGCAAGCTGGCGATCGTTTCAAGTGCCGGCGTTTTGCTGCTGATCAACCCAAGCACCACGCCCTTTTCCTTTGGCACGAAGCGCAGCGGCGCAAAGTCGCCTGCTCGTTGCGTGTCATACTCGAGCAGGAAATGGTTGGCGTCGGCGCGCGCAAAAAAGCGCTCCGCAACCCATTCGTATCCGCCATCGGCGAGATGGCGACCCCTGAAGTTGCCGCGGCACATGTGGATGCCGATGACGACCTCCGCGGGACACCCAGCCAGCGCGGCATTGATCGCATCGATGTAGCGCTCGACCAGCGCGTCGGGATCGCAGCGCGCGACCGCAATCCTGTCGCGGATCGTTGGATCGCACAGCAAGGCACAAGCGATCTCGTCGATCTGCAGGTAGCCGCAGCCCGCGGCGACTAACGCTGCGATCTCCTGCCGAAACACATCGACCAGATCGGCGAAGAACCGATCGCTATCGCCATACGCGGTCTCCTCGGCGAAGTCGGAAAACCGCAGAAAATGCATCGTGGACGGCGCAGGCAGCGTGATCTTCGGGGCGACGGCCGTGACGGCGCGCAGGAAAGCGAATTCATCGACTGCGATCGGATGCGTGCGTCGAATCGCCGCCGTCGCGTAGGGGGCGGTGAAATCGACCTCATCGCCTTGATCGTCACGAAATTTGAGTAGTGCCGGCCGAACCTCCAGACCTTCGGTGCGCTCTACGAAGCGCCCCCAATAAGACCCCCGACGAAATTCCCCGTCGGTCGCCACTTCAAGGCCGATCTCTTCCTGCATGCGTACCGCCGCACGGATGCAGTCATCCTGGATGCGCGCAAACTCGTCGTCTCCGATTTCCTTTGCGGCATGACGGCGGAACGCTTGGCGCAAGATCCGCGGCCGCAGCAAGCTGCCGACGTGATCGGCCCGGAACGGGGGGTTGCCATTTCGGCGAATGCTCATTCTCGTCTCGTACTCGGCTATAGATCAGCAGGTAGAATTTAGTCCGCCGGCATGGCACAACACACTAGCAAAGCAACCGGGGGAACGCTCAACGGCCCCATGACCGTCGGCCCGCCGCTTGACCGCGAGACCTTGCGCTGCCGGTCCGCACCGCTGTTGCTGTGCGAACGCGCGCGAACAGCGGCGCACTCGATCGCATTTCGCTCCAAGCACCTCGGCCGATACCGCGAACGAAGCTGGCGCGACTACGCGGCGCTGGTGGCGCGTGCGGCACGCGCATTTGCAACCCTCGGGCTTGCGCGCGGCGACCGCGTCGCCATCATGGGGGACGCCTGCGAGGAATGGGTGATCTGCGACCTCGCGGCGCAATCGGTCGGCGCCATCGTCTACGGCATCTATCCGACCGCGTCCGCATCCGAAGTCGAATACCAGATGCGCCACGGCGGCGCCGTATTGTTCATCGCGGAAAACCAGGAGTACGTCGACAAGATCCTGCCGTTCGCCGACCGGTTGGGTGAACTGAAGTGGGTGCTGGTGCTCGATGACACCGCGACGTTCGGCTACGCGCACCAAAAACTCAGGAGTTACCGGAGCCTGCTCGCCGCGGCCGGAGAACCGGATCTCGCGTGGCTCGAGCAACAAGCCGCACAACTGAGCCCGCGCTCGCCCGCGTTCATCGTCTATACCTCCGGTACCACCGGTCCGCCCAAGGGGGCGCTGGTAACTCACGGCAAGCACCTCGCGGCCGCCGCGAACATCGTCGACCACTATCCCACGCTCGTGCAAAAGGAGCACCGCACGGTCGGTTACCTACCGCTCTGTCACGTACTCGGACGCGACGTCGCTGTCACGCTGCCGCTGATCTCGCGTTTGGTGCCGCATTTCGGCGAGGATCCGGAGGACTTGGCGACGACCTTGTTCGAGACGGCGCCGACGGTCTTATTCACCGTGCCACGTTACCTTCAGAAATTCGCCTCCCAGGTGCTGCTCGGCATTCACAATTCCAGCGGCCTCAAGCGCGCGAGCGCCTCCCTCGCCATGCGGTCTGCGCGCCAGCACGCACGACGCCGCTGGGACGGCGAAAGGGCGTTCGCTCGCGAGGCTCTCTACGGCGTTTGCCGTGCAAGCGTATTCGTGCCGATCCTCAACAAGCTCGGCTTGGACCGGCTGGAGCTCGCGGTCTGTGCCGGAGCGCCACTGCCGCCGGAAACCATGACGCTCTGGCAGATGCTCGGCGTCAACGTCGTCGAAATGTACGGACAGACCGAGACGGCCGGCGGCATCATTTCCGGCCAGCGCGGCCCGTTTCCTCGCCCGGGCGACGTCGGCACCGTTCCTCCCGGCTGGCAGGTGAAGCTCGCAAGCGACGGTGAAGTGCTGGTGAACTCGCCCGATCTCTTCGAGGGCTATTGGAACGATCCGGAGACCACTCGCGCGATCAAGGGCGAGGATGGGTGGCTGCGCACCGGCGATATCGGCGAATGGCGCGCCGGGGCGCTGCGCCTTGTCGACCGCGCGCGCGATTTCATCGTCACTTCCGGAGGCAAAACGATCTCTCCTTCATTCATCGAGAACATCCTGCGCACCAGCCCCTACGTCGCCGAGGCGATCGTGTTCGGGCAGGGCCGCAAATTTCTCACCGCGCTGATCGAGATCGAGGCCGATACGGTGGCGGATTGGGCGCGCAGGCACGATGTGCCGTACACGGGGTTCTCCAGTCTGGCCAACAGCACCGAGGTAGCGCGCCTGATCGGCGCCGAGATCGAGCGGGCGAACGGCGAGCTCGCGCGCGCCGAGCAGATCAAGGCCTTTCGCATTCTGCCCAAGGCGCTCGATCCAGAGGAAGAGGGCGAGCCGATCACTCCGACACGCAAGGTCAAGCGCGATCTCATGTATCAGCGCTTCAAGGCGCTGGTCGAAGACATGTACGATGCGCGCGAGGAGCGGCTGATCGCCGCGAGCGCGGCCCTATGAGTTCTCGTTAGACCAGGGAGGAAACACAATGTTGGCACGAACCGTTGCAGCCGTCTTGGCCGCGGCGGCGCTGGCATGGCCGGCCGCCGCACAGGATGCCTATGTCATCGGCGTGACCGGCGCGTTGACCGGTCCGCCGTCGGGCACGAACGGACCACCGATCGAAGGTTTTCGTCTCTATGTCGACCGCCTCAATGCGGCTGGCGGGATCAACGGCAAGAAAATTCAGCTGACCGTGCTCGACGATCAAGGCGAGCCATCTAAAGCGGCGGCCAATGCCAAGCGCCTTCTCACTCAGGACAGCGTGAGTCTGCTGGTGCTTTCGAGTCTATCCTCCACGTTTGCGCCGGTCATCGCGGAAAGCAAGCGTGCGAACGTGGCGCTGATGCTGATGGGCGCGGTTTGTCCCAAAGAAGTCTATCCGCCGGCCGATCTGCTGCAGTTCTGTACCACCGCTTACGCCGGCGGCTACGACAGCCGTGCGACGCTCGCCTTCATCAAGGAGACGGCAAAGGAGCCGGTGCGCATCGGATTCACCGCCATGGCCATCCCGCTCTCGCGCGGAGAAATCGATTATGCCGAGGAGCAGGCGAAGGCCATGGGCATGACGCCGGTCGACAAAGAGGTGATTCCGCCGCCGACCGCCGACTACACCCCGTTCGCGACCAAGCTCAAGGATGCCAATCCGAACTGGATATTCTCTTGGGCCCCATGGGTGACCCAGGTGAAGACGTTCGAAGCGCTGCGCCGCCTGGGGTGGGATGGAAATTACATCACCTGGGCGCACATCGAAGCGGAAAGCGAATTGGCGCGCCTCAAGGATGGAAAATTCTACGTCATCGGCGCCAATTCATTGTTCCAGGACAACTTGCCCATCCACAAGCAGATCGTCGACGAAGCGAAAAAGGGAAATGTGCGATATCCGGCCGAGCAGCTCACGGAAGGCTGGATCGGCGGACTGGTGCTCGAAGCCGTGCTCAAAGCCGCGGGCTGGCCGGCCGATGCCGCAAAAATCCGCGCTGCGATGGAGAGCGTAAAGATCGACACCCAGGGCCTGCGCGGCGGGCCGATCGAATGGAGCAAGGAGAACCACTTCCGCACCCGCCAGTATTATCGCATTTATCGTTGGGACTCCGCGAAGTCGGCGATCACGGTGACCAAGGATTGGGTCGCTTACGACGTGAAATGATGCCTGTGTCCCCGCTGCGGTGCAGCGCCAAGCGCGTGCAGAAACGCTGATGCGATCTGCGCACGCGCGGGGAGCGGTGCACCGCTCAGGCGGTACCGACACAGACGGGAGCGACACCGGCTCTGCAGCGCGCCACCGCGTGCTGCGCCGCGACCGGCAAACGGCCCAGCTCACTGGTTGGTAACCCGTGCAGCTCATCGTCAACATTACCGTGCTCGCGTCGATCTATGCGCTGCTCGCGTGCGGTTACGTGCTCATCTATCGCGTGAGCCGGGTGATGAACATGGCGCACGGCGAACTTGCAATGCTGGGCGCCTATCTGCTGTACACGACCGCCTCGTTGTTTGCCGATCATCCCGTCAGCGCGATCGTTGCGGCAGTTCTGCTCAGCCTCACGGTCGGCGTGCTCGTCTACCTCCTGCTGATGCGCAAAATGACCGGACAGATGGTGCTGGCGGCCATCCTCACCACCATTGCGATCGGCATCCTGTTGCGGGGCCTGGTCGTGCTGATCTGGTCGGCGGCGCAACAGCATCCCCTGCAGGCGCTCAAGTTCTCCAATCCCTCGATCGAGCTCATCGGCGGCGCCCGGATCTCCGCCTGCGCGGCGCTGATCGTGCTAATGGCCGTATTGGTCTATGGCGCCTTGTTCGCATTCCTGCGGTTCGGGCGATGGGGCATGCGACTGCGGGCGGCGGGACAGAATCCACTTCTGGCGGCGCAGCGCGGGATCAATCTCAACGCCATCTATGCCCTGGCGTGGGGCCTCTCGACACTCACCGGCTCGATTGCCGGCATGCTCATCGCCCTCGATTCCGGTCTCGACCAGACCATGGTGGTTATCGGGCTCAAGGCATTCGCGCCGGCGCTGGTCGGCGGGCTCGACAGCCTGCTCGGCGCGCTCGTGGGCGCCGTCATCGTCGCCGCCGCCGAGGTCATCGCCATCCATTATATCGATCCGCTGCTTTCCGACGTGGTGCCGTTCCTCGTGCTCATTGCCGCCCTGATCGTGCGCCCGTGGGGCCTGTTCGGCACGCGCGAGGAGCTCGACCGTGTCTAGATCGCCACGCGCCAGCGGCTATTTCCGCACCAGCTACGAGCAGGACCTCGCCCTCGTCCAGACGCGGCTCGAGCGTGTCAGCTTGGGCGCGTTCATCATCGCGCTGCTCGCGTTTCCGCTGATTGCCTCGCCATTCCATCTCGATCTCGCCTGCCAGGTCTTTCTCGCCTGCATCGGCTCGCTCTCCCTCATGTTGCTGACCGGATTTGCCGGACAGATCTCGCTCGGGCACGCCGGCCTCCTTGCCGCGGGCGCGTTCACGGTCGGCATCCTGTTCCGGGAGACGAATGCGCCGTTTTGGGTCACGCTGCCTGCGGCAGCGCTGGTCGGAGCGCTCCTCGGCATCATCTTCGGATTGCCATCGCTGCGGCTGCGCGGACTCTATCTTGCCGTGAGCACGCTCGCGCTGCATTTCGTGGTGATCTATCTCGGCGGCGAGTACGAAACGCGCCGCGGGTTCTCAACCGGCATCGTCATCGATCCGCCCAGACTCGGGGGATTGTCGATCAGCGATGGGCGCGCGTGGTATTTCATTCTCCTTGCGGCCGCGGCGGCGACGCTTCTCCTCTGCCTCAACCTTCTGCGCGCGCGCACCGGCCGCGCGTGGCGCGCCCTTCGCACACGGGAAACCGTAGCCGAGGCGCTCGGCATCGGGATCGCCTCCTACAAGCTCCTGGCCTTCGTCATCAGCTCCGCCGTCACCGCCGTCGCCGGTGCGCTGTTCGCCTATTACCGCGGTTTCGTGTCGGTCGAGGCGTTCTCGCTGTTTCTCACGATCCAATATCTTGCCATGGT
>DASQXF010000116.1:0-3861 GCA_035639895.1 Xanthobacteraceae bacterium | reverse complement strand
CGCGTCCGATGCCGACAAGATCGACGCCATTGCCGTGATCCGCCAGCGCGGCGATCAGGACGCGCTGGGGCTGCTCGGCGGGTTGCCGGTGGGCGCCTCTCCCGCGGTCAAGAAAGCCGCGGCGGAAGCGATCGCCTCGATCGAAAACAGCCTTGCGTTTTGGAGCGCGCTGCAAAACGCCTGGTACGGCCTCTCGCTCGGCTCCGTGCTCCTGCTTGCGGCGATCGGCCTTGCCATCACCTTCGGCGTGATGGGCGTCATCAATATGGCGCACGGCGAAATGGTCATGCTCGGCGCCTACACGACATTCGTCGTTCAGCAGCTGATCCGCGCGCACAATCCCGCGCTGTTCGACTATTCGCTCGCCATTGCCATTCCGCTCGCATTCCTGGTCGCCGGCCTTGTCGGCATCCTGATCGAACGCGGCATCATCCGCTTTCTCTACGGTCGGCCGCTCGAGACGCTGCTCGCGACCTGGGGCCTCTCGCTGATCATGCAGCAGGGCGTGCGTACCATCTTCGGTCCGACCAACAAAGATGTCGGCAATCCGTCGTGGATGAGCGGCTCGTTCGATCTCGGACAGATCACCATCACCTATAACCGGCTGTGGATCATCGTCTTTACGCTCCTCATCTTCGTGGGCCTGCTCGGGCTGTTGCGCTTCACGCGCTTCGGCCTCGAGATGCGGGCGGTGACGCAGAACCGCGCGATGGCGGCCTCGATGGGCATTCGCACCGCCCGCATCGATGCGCTCACCTTCGGACTCGGCTCAGGGATCGCTGGGCTTGCCGGTGTCGCCCTGTCGCAGATCGATAATGTCAGCCCCAATCTCGGCCAGGGCTACATCATCGACTCCTTCATGGTGGTGGTCTTCGGCGGAGTGGGCAACCTGTGGGGCACGCTCGTCGGCGCATTCACGCTGGGCATTGCCAACAAATTCCTGGAGCCTTACGCCGGCGCGGTGCTCGGCAAGATCGCAATCCTGGTGCTGATCATCCTGTTCATCCAGAAGCGACCACGAGGCCTGTTCGCCTTGAAGGGCCGGGCGGTCGAGGCATGATCGCGGATCTCGTCCTGCGGTCGCTCGATCGCGGCGCGCTCGCCTTTCTCGCCACACTGGCAGCGATCGGCGTTCTCCTCCCGGTACTCAACCTCTTGGTGCCGGCGACCTCGCCGTTTCACCTGTCCTCATATTTCGTGGCGCTGTTCGGCAAGTATCTTTGCTATGCGTTACTGGCACTGTCGATCGACTTGATCTGGGGCTATTGCGGCATTCTCTCGCTCGGCCACGGCGCCTTCTTCGCGCTCGGCGGCTACGCCATGGGCATGTATTTGATGCGGCAGATCGGAACGCGCGGCGTTTATGCGCATCCGGTTCTGCCCGACTTCATGGTGTTCCTGAACTGGCCGGAATTGCCGATCTACTGGTACGGATTCCAGCATTTCGCCTACGCCGCCTTCATGGTTTTGTTCGTGCCAGGCCTGCTCGCCTTCGTATTTGGTTGGTTCGCCTTCAGGAGCCGCGTCACCGGGGTCTATCTCTCGATCATCACGCAGGCGCTGACCTTCGCGTTGATGCTCGGCTTTTTCCGCAACAATTTCGGCTTCGGCGGCAACAACGGCCTCACCGACTTCAAGGACATCCTCGGGTTCAACGTGCAGGCGCCGCCAACGCGGGCAGCGCTGTTCGTGAGTTCAACGCTTGCGCTGATGCTCGGCTTTACCATCTGCCGCGTCATCGTGAGCTCGAAGTTCGGCAAGGTCTTGGTCGCCATCCGCGATGCCGAAGCGCGCACGCGGTTTCTTGGATATCGGGTCGAGGCTTACAAGCTCTTCGTCTTCACCCTGTCGGCCTGCATGGCAGGCGTTGCCGGCGCGCTCTACGTGCCGCAGGTCGGCATCATCAATCCGAGTGAATTTTCGCCGGGTAATTCCATCGAGGCCGTGATCTGGGTCGCCGTCGGGGGGCGGGGTACGCTGACCGGCGCGGTGCTCGGCGCCGTGGTCGTGAATTACGGCAAGACCTATTTCACCAGCGGCGTGCTTGCGCCTTATTGGTTGTTTGTGCTCGGGGGTCTGTTCGTCGCCGTCACGCTGCTGTTGCCGCGCGGCATCGTCGGAACGGTCCATCATCATTGGCGCGACTGGCGACAGCGCAGGCACCTAGCGGTTCCCGTGCCGCACGCAGCTTCCCGTCCGGCGGAGTGAGCGATGGATGCGCGCACGACCACGGCGCTTCTCTATCTCGACGGCGTGACCGTGTCGTTCGACGGCTTCCGCGCGCTCAACAATCTCTCCTTCACCATAGAGCCCGGCGAGATGCGCGCCATCATCGGCCCCAACGGCGCCGGCAAGACCACCATGATGGATGTCGTCACCGGCAAGACCAGGCCCGACACCGGGGAAGTTTACTTCGACGGCTCCTACGATCTGTCGCGGCTCGATGAGACCGAGATCGCACTGCTCGGCATCGGCCGCAAATTCCAGAAACCGACCGTCTTCGACATGCACACCGTCGAAGACAATATCGGCCTTGCGCTAAAAGGCGACCGGCGCGCGCGCAAGACGCTGTTCTGGCGCGAGACCGACGAAGAGAGGCGCCGCATCGACCGGATCCTCGAGATCATCCGATTGTTACCCGCGCGTCATCGTGTGGCCGGCGCGCTGGCCCACGGCCAGAAACAATGGCTCGAGATCGGCATGCTGCTGGCGCAGGAGCCCAAGCTGCTCCTGGTCGACGAGCCGGTTGCCGGCATGACCGATACCGAGACGCGGCAAACCGCAGACCTGCTCAAGGAGATCAATCGCGAGCGCACCGTGGTGGTGGTCGAGCACGATATGGCGTTCGTGCGCGAGCTCGGCGTCAAAGTCACCTGCCTGCACGAAGGTTCGGTGCTGGCCGAAGGCACGATCGACCAGGTCTCCCAGAACGAGCGCGTGGTCGAGGTCTATCTGGGGCGGTAAGGCATGTTCCGGCTGAGTGGAATCGTTGCAAGCGGCAAACTCGGTCTGCTCCCTCCCCCGCTTGCGGGGGAGGGTTGGGGAGGGGGTTTGCCGGAACGCTGTATCGTATTGGGCGCTCCCTCCCTCTCCCTCCAGCCGAAGTCGGATGTTTCCGACTTCGGCCAGTCAATAAAGCGGCCGAACTCGGGTAAACCCGAATTCGACTGCAAGCGGGGGAGGGGACGATGTGGCACTGTCCATCAGAATGCGGCGAGCGATGGTCGGTGGAATCGTTTGTCGGAAAGGCGGCGCTAGCACGATGCTGCAAGTCGACTCGATCGATCTGTATTATGGCGCGGCGCAGGCGCTGCGCAACGTGTCGCTCGCCGCCGCGGCGGGCCAGGTGACCTGCGTGCTCGGACGCAATGGGGTGGGTAAGACGAGTCTCCTCGACGCGCTCGCGGGACAACATTCGATCAGCAAGGGTGCGATCACGTTCGAGGGGGAGGACATCACGCGGCTCAAGCCCAGCGAGCGCGCGCGGCGCGGCATCGCCTACGTGCCGCAGGGGCGCGAGATCTTCCCTCTCCTGACTGTCGAAGAGAACCTCAAAACCGGCTTTGCGCCGCTTAAGCGCGAGGACCGCTCGATCCCCGACGATGTGTTCGCGTTGTTTCCGGTGCTCAGCGACATGCTGGGACGCCGCGGCGGCGATCTCTCCGGCGGCCAGCAGCAGCAGCTCGCGATCGGCAGAGCCCTCGTCATGCGGCCGCGGCTGCTTTTGCTGGATGAGCCAACCGAAGGGATTCAGCCCTCGATCATCAAGGATATCGCCCGCGCCATCGCTTATCTGCGCAATCTCGGACGCATCGCGGTGGTGCTGGTGGAGCAGTATCTCGACTTCGCGCGCGAGTTGGG
>DASQXF010000115.1:0-2307 GCA_035639895.1 Xanthobacteraceae bacterium | reverse complement strand
GACGACGCGGCAGGCATCGCCCGCCTCGTCGAGCCGATCCGGTCCGGCCGCTATGATTTCGTGATCGGATCGCGCGCGCGCGGCAATCGCGAGCCTGGAAGCATCGCCTGGCATCAACTCGCGGCCGGGCGCCTGGCGGGTTGGGGCATGCGGCTTCTTTACCGTGCGCGCTATACGGACATGTGCGCGTTTCGGGCGATCCGGCGCGATGCGCTGCTCGAGCTCGGAATGCGCGAGCTGACTTATGGATGGAATCTTGAAATGCAGATGCGTGCGGCGCGAGCGGGGCTACGCATCCTGGAGATTCCCGTCGATTATCGACGGCGGCGCGGCGGCAATTCCAAAGTGGCCGGAAGTCTCACCGGCACCATCCGCGCAGCCGCGCGCATCCTCGCGACCTTTGTCCGAATTTCCACCGAGACGAGCCGGCGCGCGCACAATTCCAGTGTGTCAGGTTGAAGTGAGACCGAGGGCAAAATTCCGCTCATTCCCGCGAAAGCGGGAATGTAGGTCCAAGATCTGGGTTTCCGTTTTTGCGGGGACGAATAGAAGCAAGTGCACCACAGCCCGCCACGCCATCAGCTTGGCATTGCTCACCGTGCTTGCTGCCGCTAACGCGGCTGTCGCGCAAACCGCGGTCGATCTGCAGCTCGTGCTTGCGGTCGATGCTTCGGGCAGTGTCGATCAGATCCGCTTCGAGTTGCAAAAGCGCGGCTATGTCGCTGCGTTTCGCCACCCGCGCGTGCTGCAGGCCGTTCGCTCCGGACCGAGCCGGGCGATCGGCGTGACCATGGTGCAATGGACCGGGCCGGCGCTGCAGGTTCAGGTCGTAGGGTGGACGCGCGTCGGCGACGAGGAAACCGCCGCCGCGTTTGCCTCCGCGATCGAGCGGACGCCGCGCCAGCTGTTCGGCGGCGGCACCTCGATCAGCGGCGCCATCGATCATGCGGCAACGCTGTTTCCCATCAGTCCATTTCGCGCGAGCCGCCGCGTCATCGACGTGTCCGGAGACGGCTCCAACAACCGCGGCCGGCCGGTCACTCTGGCTCGCGACGAGGCGGTCGCCGCCGGGATCGGGATCAACGGCTTGCCCATCCTCGCGCTCGAGCCTGATCTCGATCGCTATTACCATGACAGTGTCATCGGCGGGCCCGGAGCCTTCGTCATCGCCGCCCGGAATTACGAGACGTTCGGCGACGCGATCCTGAAAAAGCTCATCATCGAAATCGCCGCGAACGACCGCTAGCCAACATAGCCGTGGTGCGCGCATAGCTACGGCGCGGAACCTTGCGCAAGCAGGGATGTTGTCTCGACGGATTGATTATTCAGGACGGAGGCGTCCGATGGCTCAGGTCATCACGCGTTGCCGGCTTACCGGCCATTACATGTTCATGGGCATGGATATTGACCCCAAGGAATTCGCGCACTCCGCTGGTCCTTTTGCACGGAAATTCTGCCCGTTCTGCGCCTGCGAACACTCCTGGCACAAAGAAGACTCAAAATTCCTCGCCCCCAACTCCGACTCTCGGGCCGGCGTTCGGCAAGCGGGTTGACGTCAAGTCGGCCAATCGCTCAGATCGGCGGCCTCCGGCGCCGGCTTGCCGATATGGGCCAGCGCCGCGCGTAGTTGCCCGCCGGCGCGATCGAGAACGTCGGTTGCCTCTTTCACGTCACAGCCGTGAAGCAGCAAGACCGCGAGCTTCACGTTACCCTCTGCACGCCGTAACGCGTCGCGTGCCTCGTCGCCGCTGCGGCCGGTGAGCCGCGTGAGGATGGCTTCGCTGCGTCGCACGAGCTTCTGATTGACGGCCTGCAGGTCGACCATGAGGCCGTCGTAGACGCGGCCGAGCAAAATCATGACCAGCGACGAGAAGACATTCAGCGTGATGCGTTGCGCCGTTCCGGCTTTCATTCTGGTGGAGCCTGCGATCGGCTCTGCGCCGGTATCGAGCCAGATGGCGTGATCGGATTCTTTCAGGATCGGAGTGTCAGGGTTGTTCGCAACGCCAATCGTCAACGCGCCCCGTCGCTTTGCTTCGCTGAGGCAGGACACGGTGAATGGCGTGGTGCCACTCGCGGCGACAGCGATGACGACGTCATCGCCGCCGATGTCGTGCTGCTGAGCAAGCCGGGCAGCTTGATCGACTGCGTCCTCCGCGCCTTCCACCGACCGCAGCAGTGCGTTCCTGCCGCCGGCGATGAGCAGCAGCAACCGCTCCTGCGGCCAACTGAACGTCGGAACCAGCTCGGCGCCGTCCTGAACGGCGAGTCGTCCGGACGTCCCGGCGCCGACATAGACCAGCCTGC
>DASQXF010000114.1:0-11694 GCA_035639895.1 Xanthobacteraceae bacterium | reverse complement strand
GCCTCGAGCGCCACCGCTAGATCAACGAGACCCTTGTCGGCGAGCTCCAAGGCGGCGTGCATGCGCTCGCCATCCATGCCTCGGCACCAGGCGAAGCCGACGCCTGACGCCGCAGCATGCCATCGTGCCCTAAGTCGGCTTCGCCGCCGGCTTGCGCACCAACGGCGTGATTCGCAATGCGGTAATGCGATTGCGATCTCGGCGCAGCACGCGAAAACGAAATCCATGGAAGGTGAAGGTTTGACCGGGCTCGGGGATCGAGCGCGCCTCGTGGATCACGAGACCGGCGATCGTGGTCGCCTCCTCGTCGGGCAGGTTCCATTCCATCGCGCGGTTGAGATCGCGGATCGGCACGCCGCCGTCGATGTTGACCGAGCCGTCGGGCTGCGGCCGCACGCCTGGTACCGCGACATCATATTCGTCCGAGATGTCGCCGACGATTTCCTCCAAAATATCCTCGAGCGTCACCAACCCCATGACCTCGCCGTATTCGTCGACCACCAGCGCGAAATGCGTCTTGCGCCGGCGAAAGGCTTTGAGCTGTTCGGAGAGCGGGCGGATATCGGGCACGAACCAAGGCGGCCGCGCAATGGCGGTGACGTCGATCTTGCCAAGGTCGCCTTCCGATACCTGCATCGCCCGCAGGAGGTCCTTTGCGTGCAGGATGCCGATGATGTTTTCGGGCTTTCCTTTCCAGAGCGGTACGCGTGTGACCTCGGATTCGAGCACCGCCTTGACGACCTGCTCGGGCGGATCGTCGGCGCAGACCGTGACCATCTCGGTGCGGTGGATCATGACGTCGGATACGGTGAGATCGCGCAGGTCCAGAAGTCCGCTGAACATGTCGCGATCAAGCCTCTCGACGCTTCCTTCCCGATGCAGGAGATCGAGCGCTCCCCGTAGTTGCTCGTGAGGTGAAAGAATCGATTCGGTTTCACCCATCCTCATCCCGGCCAGCCGCAGCGGCCATTTCACGACCCACTCGACCGCGATCAGGATGGGGGCCAGCAGCCGCACCGTCCAATCGATCGGACGCGCGACGGCAAGCGCGATACGGTTGGGCGCGTTGAACGCTGCGGTCTTCGGCAGGACTTCGGCGAATACCACGATCAAAACGGTCATGACCACCGTGGCATAGATGACGCCCACCTCGCCGAACCAGGCAAGGAGCACGCCGGTTGCGAGCGCGGACGCGGCGATGTTCACCGCGTTGTTGCCGAATAGGAGTGCGCCGATCATCCGCTCACGCGCGTTGAGCAGGCGATTTACGATCGCAGCGCCGCGATTTCCTTGCTTCTCGAGCCGGTGCATGCTCGCGCGCGACGATGCGGTCAATGCCGTCTCGCTCCCCGCGAAGAAGGCGGAGAGCAAGATACAGATCAGAACCGTCACAAGGGCGAACCAATCGCGGGTGGTCATTGCTCGGCGAGTTTGTCGACCAGAAAGGCGCGGACCTCGGCGGCCTCGACATCGGGCGCGATGAAGCTTGCGCCGATGCCGCGCGCCAGGATGAACGTCAGCTTGCCTCGCTTGACCTTCTTGTCCTGGGCGATGAGTTCCATCAGACGGTCGGCGCCGGGTAGGCCGCCCGGAACCGAGGAGGGACGGACCGGCAGGCCCGCCGCGGCGAGGTGATGCTCGACGCGCTCGGCTTGCGACCGTGGCAGCAGCCCCCGCTGGGCGGAGAAGGCGAAGGCGAGTGCCATGCCGAGCGCAACGGCCTCGCCGTGCAGGAGACGATCGGAGAAGCCGGCTGCCGCCTCGAATGCATGGCCGAAGGTGTGGCCGAGATTGAGCAATGCCCGCTCGCCAGTCTCGCGCTCGTCACGCGCCACGATTGCAGCCTTCATCCGGCAGCTCACCGCGATGGCGTGTTCGCGCGCCGCGCCGCCCGCAAACAGCTCCCGCCAATTGGCCTCCAACCAGGCAAAGAAGGCAGCATCTGCGATCAGTCCGTATTTGACGATTTCGGCATAGCCGGCACGGAATTGACGCGGCGGCAGCGTATCGAGCAGCGCCGTATCGGACACGACCAATACCGGTTGATGGAACGCGCCGATCAGATTCTTGCCATGCACGGAATCGATCGCGGTCTTGCCGCCGACGGAGGAGTCGACTTGTGCGAGAAGGGTGGTGGGAACCTGCACATAATCGAGACCGCGGCGGACCAGGGCGGCGGCAAGGCCGGCGAGATCGCCGATGACGCCGCCACCAAGCGCCACCACGACATCGGCGCGCTCGATGCGCGCAGCGATGAGCGCTTCACAAACCCGTTCGAGCATCGCGAAGCTCTTCGAACCTTCGCCTGGCGGCACGGCGACGGTGGTGGCGGCAATCCCAGATGCGGCTAGGGCGCTCTCGGTTGCCGCCAGATGGTGACCTACGACCGTTTCGTCGCTGACAATGGCGGCCTTGCAGCCCGGCCGCAGCGCGATGAGCCTTTGGCCCAGCGAGGCGAGTTGGCCGCGCCCGATAATGATATCGTAGCTGCGCTCGCCGAGCGCGACATTGACGAGGGTCGGATCGCTGGCGCGCAGCGGCGCGGTCATGGGCGATCTCCATGCGCAGACACGCTCGGTCGTGCGCAGGCGGCGCCGAGCCGGCCCGCGAGCGCGCTTACGATTTCGTCAACGATCCTGTCGTGCAGCACGTCGCGCGACTGCACGGTGAGATCGGCCAATGCATAGATCGGATCGCGCTCTTGCATCAGCTTGCGCAGCGTTGCCGCGGGATCGTCGGTCTTGAGCAGCGGCCGATCGTGCCGCCGCCTGATCCGTTTCAGCAGCACGTCGAACTCGGCTTTCAGCCAGACCGAGATGCCTTTGGCCGCGACGGCGGCGCGAGTCTCCGGGTTCACAAACGCTCCGCCGCCGGTCGCCAGCACTTGCGGCCCGCTCTCCAATAACCGGGCAATGACGCGCGTTTCCCCGGCGCGGAATTCGGCCTCTCCGCGAATGGCGAAGATATCGCTGATGCTCATGCCGGCTGCCTTTTCGATCTCGGCGTCGGCATCGACGAACGGAATGCCAAGGCGTAGCGCCACGCGACGGCCGATCGACGATTTGCCGGCGCCCATCATGCCCACGAGCACGATCGAGCGCCGTCCAAGGGCCGCCATGACCGCGGCTTCCCGTCGCGCCGCAAAATCGTCTGTCGTGCCGTGCGGCATAGTTTCCTTCTGCTCCGCGTATTGGCGCTTTCCCTTCTAGCACAACCGCTCGCGGATGCTTTTGCTAGCACACATGTCCGCGCTATTAACCATCTTTGCGGGGGCGTCGCGGTCTCTTGGACGCTCGGCGCTGCGTCCTAGTTTCTCCATTGTTCTGTGCAGACTTGCCATCCGAGGTCTTACCCATGCCGAGCCTGCTCCGATTTCTCACCGTAGTCGGCATCCTAGGGGGACTGACCTATGGCGCCATGTTCATGCTCGCGACATGGTTTGATCCCAAGCCGCGCGAGATTACGGTTTCGGTCCCGCCAGATCGGTTCGCCAAGCAGCCCTGAGCCCAAATGGCCCCGAAGGCCAAAAATTCCGACCAGGCATGGATCGAGCTGTTCCTCGATATGATTGCGGCCGAGCGCGGCGGGGCCAAGAACACGCTCGCCGCATATGCCCGCGACCTCGCCGACTTCTCCGCAGAGCTCGGCAAATCCGGCCGAACCATCGCCGGCGCCTCGACCGACGATCTACGCGGCTATTTGGGCTCGCTCGCCACGCGCCGCTTCGCGGCATCATCGGTGGCGCGGCGGCTCTCCGCCATCCGTCAGCTCTATCGCTTCCTTTACGCGGAGGGGCACCGTGGCGATGACCCCTCTGCCGTCATCGAAGGGCCCAAACGCAACCGTGCATTGCCCAAGGTGCTCAGCATCGCCGAGGTCGACCGTCTGCTGGCGCAGGCGCGGGCGGACATGGACCAAGCGGACGAGGGAGCGCCGAAGCGGCTTCGCGCCGCGCGGCTTGCTTGTCTCATTGAAGTGCTCTACGCGACCGGCTTGCGCGTCTCGGAACTCATCGCGCTGCCGATCTCAGCGGCCGAGCGCAATGCGCGCATGCTCACCGTCCGCGGCAAGGGTAACAAGGAACGTCTGGTGCCGCTCAATGAGGCAGCGAAGAAGGCCATGGCCGAGTACCTGACGCTGCGCTCCTCGGCGAATGGTGTTCGGCAAACGAAATGGCTGTTCCCCTCCTTCGGGCGAACCGGTCATCTGACTCGCCAGCACTTTGCCCGCGAACTCAAGGCGCTTGCCGCTGCCGCGGGACTCCGCCAGGTCAGCCCGCATGTGCTCCGCCACGCCTTCGCCAGTCATCTTCTGCACAATGGCGCCGATCTACGGGTGGTGCAGACACTGCTGGGGCATGCCGACATCTCCACGACACAAATCTACACCCATGTGCTCGAGGAGCGCCTCAAAAACTTGGTCCGCGACCTGCACCCGCTGGCGGACCAATGACACCTTAACCGGACATGATTTAGCTTGACCGCCGCAAATGATGGAGTGGCCGTCATGGCAGCAAAGCACCTCTGCTCGATCCTTGTCGGTGTCATGTTCGCCGGCGCGTCGGCGTACGCGCAGACACCCCAGGAGCGCGCATGGTGCGAGGCCGAGGACGCAGTCACCATCGATCAGCGTCTCGATGGTTGTTCCGCCGTCATCAAAGCGGGACGAGACAAAGGCGACAAGCTCGCGGACGCCTTCAACAATCGCGCTATCGGCTACCGGCTCAAAGGGGAGTACGACCGCGCCATCCAGGACTACAACCAGGCGATCAAGCTCAACCCAAAATTCGCGGCCGCCTATATCAATCGCGGCGTCGCCCACGACGGCAAGGGCGACTACGACCGCGCCATCGCCGACTACGACCAAGCGATCAAGCTCAAGCCTTCGGCCGAGGCTTACTTCAACCGTGGCAACGCGAATCTCGGTAAGAGCCACTACGATCACGCCATCGACGATTACAATCAGGCGATCAAACTCAAGGCGGACTTTGCCGCCGCCTTCGACAACCGCTGCTGGGCACGCGCGGTCGTCGGCATTCTCAAGCCGGCACTTGCCGACTGCAACGAAGCGCTGCGCCTCCTGCCCAACAACGCCGCGACGCTCGACAGCCGCGGTTTCGTGTTTCTGAAGATGACCAATTTCGATGCCGCTGTTTCCGATTACGATGCGGCGTTGCGAACCAACCCGAAGCTGGCCTTCGCACTTTACGGTCGCGGCTTGGCGCGAGTGAGAAACGGCGACGCCTCCGGCGAAGCCGACATGGCGGCAGCCAAGGCGCTTCAGGCCGACATTGCCGAGGAATATGCACGCTATGGCATGGCCGCGACGCGCTAGCCACTCTCCGGTACAGCGTGCCTGAGAACGCCTCGATGCGCAGCTATCTCGACTTCGAAAAGCCGGTGGCGGAGCTCGAGGCCAAAGTGGCGGAGCTGCGCGCGCTCGAGAGCGGTGACAGTGCTGCCGCCATCGGCGAGGAGATCTCGCGGCTGGAGGCCAGGGCGGCGCAGACGCTCAAGGATCTCTACGCGGAGCTCACACCCTGGCAAAAGACCCAAGTCGCCCGCCACCCGGAGCGTCCCCATTGTCTCGATTATGTCAGGGCCCTCGTCACCGACTTCGTTTCGCTGGCCGGCGACCGCAAGTTCGGTGATGACGTGGCGATCGTCGGCGGTTTCGGCCGCTTTCGCGGCGAGAGCATCTGCGTCATCGGGCATGAGAAAGGATCGTCGACCGAAGGCCGCCTCAAGCACAATTTCGGGATGGCGCGGCCCGAGGGCTACCGCAAGGCCGAGCGACTGATGCAAATGGCCGACCGCTTCGCGATTCCGGTGCTGTCGCTGGTCGACACGGCCGGCGCGTATCCTGGCATCGGCGCGGAGGAACGCGGCCAGGCCGAGGCCATTGCACGTTCGACCGATGCCAGTCTCGAGCTCGGCGTGCCGAACATTGCAGTCATTATCGGCGAGGGCGGCTCCGGCGGCGCTATCGCCATTGCCTCCGCCAACCGCGTCCTAATGCTCGAACATGCAATCTACACGGTGATCTCGCCGGAGGGTGCGGCCTCGATCCTGTGGCGCGACACATCCAAAGCGCAGGAGGCCGCGACCAATCTGAAAATGACGGCCGAGGACATGATGCGCTTCGGGGTCATCGATCAGATCGTGACCGAACCGCCGGGGGGCGCCCATCGCGACCCGGCGGCGGCGATCGCCTCCACCGGAGAAGCGATCGGCCATGCCCTTGAGGAACTTGGCGGCCTCGACCGGGAGACCGTTCGCCGCCAGCGCCGCGAGAAGTTCCTCGCCATGGGGCGCACCTTGGGGTGAGCGGGACCTGCGGCAGTCCGCGTCTCCCGAATGGCTGGTAAACGTCTGTTTTCCAAAGGAAACCCTGATAAGGCAATTCTTAATCCTTGCCCTTATCTTACCCAAGTCTTGGCCTAGCTTGCTCGTGCCGTAGTGAAGGGTCGGACCTTGTTCGCCCGCGGCACGCTCGATCGGCGGTCCACTGTTGCGGCCACGATCAGGCGGGGGAAGGCTTGGGGAAGCCTGAGGGTCGGGGGAGCTTTCGGTTGAATCGTCAGCCTTTGGTGCGCGCGCTGTTTGCGTCCGCTGCGATTGCGGCGGCGCTGGCGCTTGCCGGTTGTAACACGGACACCAGCACCTCCGCTGTCAACGGCCGCCACATGCAGCCCCTTTCCGAGCGAATGCTGGCCGAGATCGAAAGCAAGAACATGGCGAAGGAGTCGCCGATCCTGGTGCGGATCTTCAAAGAGGAATCCGAACTCGAGGTCTGGAAGGAGGACAAGAGCGGACGCTTTGCCCTCCTGCACACCTATCCGATCTGCCGCTGGTCGGGCGAGCTCGGTCCCAAGTTCAAGCAGGGCGATCGCCAGGCGCCGGAAGGCTTCTACACCATCACTCCCGGCCTGATGAACCCGAATTCCAACTACTATCTCGCCATCAATACCGGCTTCCCCAACGCTTACGATCGCGCGAACGGGCGCACCGGCGCGTTTCTCATGATCCACGGCGACTGCTCTTCCGCCGGTTGCTACGCCATGACAGACGAGCAGGTCGGAGAGATTTACGCGCTGGCGCGTGAGTCGTTCTTCGGCGGCCAGAAGTCATTCCAGATCCAGGCCTATCCATTCAGGATGACCCCGCTCAACATGGCGCGGCACCGCAACTCGCCGCATATGGCGTTCTGGAAAATGCTCAAGCAGGGCTATGACCATTTCGAGGTCGCGCGTCTCGAGCCCAAGGTCGACGTGTGCGAGAAGCGCTATGTGTTCGATGCCGAATCTTCAGGCAAGTTCAGCCCGGCCGACCGCTGCCCCGCCTATCGAGTGCCCGAGGAGATCGCAACCGCGGTCAGCGAGAAGCAACGGCGCGACGAGACTAAGACCGCCGAACTGATCAACCGCGGCACGCCAGCCGCGCCGATCAAGATGGGCGTCGACGGCGGCATGAATGCAACCTTCCTGACCGCCGTAAAGAGCCACGGCGGACCGGGCGCACCAATTCGCACCGCCGTCGGCACGATCCCGCCCCACGTCAATCCGCCGCGCGAGTCCGAGACCGCGGCAGGAACGATGTTCAGCCTTGCCTCTAGCGAATCAAAACCTGCCTACACCGAATCAAATCCCGCCTATGCGACGCGCTCGACGGTGCAGGTCGCCTCTGCGGCGCCAGCGAGCTCGGGCGGGATCGGCGGCTTCTTCAGCAACCTGTTCGGTTCGAAAGCCGAGAATCAGGCGGCAGCATCTGCTTCTACCCAGCCCGCCCCGACGTCAAAAAATTCGAAGCGCGTCGCGGCGAAGTCGGGGCAAAGCGCAGATGGGCCGAAGCCCGAGCCGCAGCCGGCCGAGACGAAGACGGCCAAAGCTTCTGCGCCGAAGCAGGAAACCAACGCCGAGCCGCAGCGAAATACAGCCAGCGCCACGAGCGTGCTCAACGGTGCTGCGCCGACAGTGCCCTCCGGCGGTTTCGACAGCCGCTTCGGCGCCTGGCACTAAATAAGCATCAACACCCGCCGGAAGCAGACGGAGCGCCGCTCTGCGCCGCTCAGGCGAACCGCCCGTGACAGTGCTTGTATTTCTTGCCCGACCCGCAGGGACAGGCCTCGTTGCGGCCCACCTTGCCCCAGCTTGAAGGATCCTTGGGGTTGCGCTCAGCCGCCGCTGCTGCGGCCGCCGTGATCCCGTGGCGCGCGAGCGTCTCCGCGCCGGCCCGTGCCAGCGCGAGTTCGTCCTCGCCGGTCGAGGGATCGATCTTGTGCGCCTCCATATAGGGCAGGCTCGCCGGCTCCTCCGGCGGCGGTGCCGCCCTGATCTCGACCCGCATCAGTTGCGACGTCACCGCCTCGCGCAGACTCGTGCTCATGCTCTCGAACAGGTTGAATGCTTCTGCCTTGTACTCGTTGAGCGGATCGCGCTGTCCATAGCCGCGCAGACCGATGACTTGGCGCAGATGCTCGAGCATGACCAGGTGCTCGCGCCAGAGGTGGTCCAGCGTCTGCAGCAGGATCGACTTTTCGACGTAGCGCATCACGTCGGCGCCCCACTGCGCGACCTTTGCCGCCATGTGCTCGTCCGCGCGCCGTTCGATGCGGGACAGAAGTTCCTCCTCGGCGATACCCTCCTCTTTCGCCCATTCGTCGACCGGCAGGTCGAGGTCGAGGATGCGCTTGAGCTCCTCCCGCAGGCCCTTCGTATCCCACTGCTCGGGATAGGCGTTTTCCGGAACGTGCTTGGCGACCAAGTCCTCTACGGCCGCATGGCGCATATCGGCCACGACCTCATTGACCGCCTCGTCCCGCATCCACTCGACCCGCTGCTCGAAGATCACCTTGCGCTGATCATTCATGACGTTGTCGTACTTGAGCAGGTTCTTGCGGATGTCGAAGTTGCGCGCCTCCACCTTCTGCTGCGCCTTCTCGAGCGCCTTGTTGATCCAGGAATGGACGATCGCTTCGTTTTCTTTGAGCCCCAGGCGCTGCAGCATCGTGTCGAGCTTGTCAGTCCCGAAGATCCGCATCAGGTCGTCTTCCAGCGACAGGAAGAACTTGGAATGTCCGGGATCGCCCTGTCGGCCCGAGCGGCCACGCAGCTGGTTATCGATCCGCCGGCTCTCGTGGCGTTCGGTGCCGAGCACGTAAAGCCCGCCTGCCGCGAGCGCCTTTTCCTTGAGCCGCGCCACCTGGGCGCGGATTTCCTCCGCCCGCCGCGCATGCTCGCCATCCTCCTGGCTCACGTCCTTGAGCTCCTGGCGAGTGCGCATGTCGGCGTTGCCACCAAGCTGGATGTCGGTGCCGCGGCCCGCCATGTTGGTGGCAATCGTGATCGCGCCGGGCACGCCAGCTTGGGCGATGATGTAGGCCTCCTGCTCGTGGTAGCGCGCGTTGAGGATGGCGAAGACCTTCGCCTTGGAAGCCCCGTCGTCACCCGAATACAGCGCAGCAAAGGCATTCGGATCGGAGAAGTCGTGCTGCTCCCAGCCGCGCTGGCGCAGCATTTCGGCCAATTGCTCCGACTTCTCGATCGACGTCGTGCCCACCAGCACCGGCTGCCCCCGCCCCTTGCAGTCGTCGATCAAAGCAAGAATGGCGCGATACTTTTCCGCCGCCGTCCGATACACCTCGTCGTCCTCGTCGACGCGGACCATCGGCATGTTGGTCGGCACTTCGATCACTTCCAAATTGTAGATGTCGATGAACTCGTCGGCCTCGGTCAAGGCGGTACCCGTCATGCCGGCGAGCTTTTCGTACATGCGGAAATAGTTCTGGAAGGTGATCGAGGCGAGCGTCTGATTTTCCGGTTGAACAGGCTGACGCTCCTTCGCCTCCAAGGCCTGATGCAGCCCCTCCGAATAGCGCCGCCCCGGCATCATGCGGCCGGTGAACTCGTCGATAATCACGACCTCACCGTTGCGTACGATGTAGTCCTTGTCGCGATGGAACAGCTTATGCGCCTTCAGCGCCTGGTTCACATGGTGGACGGTGGAGACGTTTTCTACGTCATAAAGCGAGTGACCCTTGAGCAGACCGTCGCCGCGCAGCATCTGCTCCATCTTCTCCATGCCGACTTCCGTCAGCGTGACCGTGCGCTGCTTCTCGTCGACCTCATAGTCGGCCTTCTCGAGCTTGGGGATATAGGCGTCGATCGTGTTGTAGAACTCGGAACGATCGTCCAAGGGGCCGGAGATGATCAGCGGAGTCCGCGCTTCATCGACCAGAATCGAATCGACCTCGTCCACGATGGCGTAAATGTGCCCACGCTGGACCATGTCCTCGAGCCGATACTTCATATTGTCGCGCAGATAATCGAAGCCGAGCTCGTTATTGGTGCCGTAGGTCACATCGGCATCGTAAGCGGTCTTGCGCTGCTCATCGTCCAATCCATGGACGATGACGCCGACCGTCAGTCCAAGAAAGTTGTAGATCTGCCCCATCCATTCGGCGTCGCGCTTGGCCAGATAGTCGTTCACCGTGACGACGTGCACACCGCGCCCGGCAAGCGCGTTGAGATAGACCGGCAGCGTCGCCACCAGCGTCTTGCCTTCGCCGGTCTTCATTTCCGAAATCCGCCCCTCGTGCAGGATCATGCCGCCGATGAGCTGGACGTCGAAGTGGCGTTGCCCGAGCGTGCGCTTGGACGCCTCGCGGCAGGTGGCGAATGCCTCGACCAGAATGTCATCGAGGCTTGCTCCTTCGCCCACCCGCTGCTTGAACGCATCCGTGCGCGCGCGCAACGCCTCATCCGACAGCTGCTCGAGCTCGCCCTCCAGCGCGTTGATCGCGGCAACCCGCGGGAGATAAGACTTGATCCGGCGTTCGTTCGAAGAACCGAACAGCTTGCGGGCAATGGCGGCGATCATGCAGTAGGCCCTTCGGGTCCTCGAGGATATCGATCCTGAACCTTACCAAATCCGACGGGGAGGAACGCGCAAGACGATGTCTGTCGCAACAGTGCCTGCCTGCGAGCACCCATGGCCGGGGAATGCGGAAAATGCCGCACTTTTCGATCGTCTTTCATGCAAACGGCGGCGGCTTGCGGTCGGATCGGCCAATTTTGTCGAGAGATAGGAGGGGGTCACACCCTTGTCAATCGGCCGTCGACGCGCTCACGTTCTCGTCACAATCTCGCTGGGCGATTGCCAAGCAGCGCTGTTTTACCTAACTGTCCGGCGCGCCTGACGGCCGCTTGACCCAGGATCACCCCATGACCTCCCACAATCTGCTGCCCCATTCTCCGCCGCACAAGCGGCGGATCGGGTACGCCGCCATCGCGGCCGTGCTGTTCACCGTGCTGGCCGCATCAGGCTGCTCGAAGGAGACATCGTCGGAAGCACCCGCCCCAGTCTCCGCGTCCGATCCGGTCGTCGCCCGCGTCAATGGCGTCGACATCAGGGAAAGCGATCTTGCGCTCGCCGAAGAGGACCTGGGCGCCGACATGCAGTCGGTCTCGCCGGAGGCCAAACGCGAACATCTGATCTCCTATCTCGCCGACATCATCATGGTCACGCAAGCCGCCGACAAGAAGAACCTCGCCGACAATGCCGATTTCAAGCGGCGGCTGGCGTTCCTGCGCAACAAATTGCTGATGGGATACGAGCTGCAGCAGGCAGCCAAGACGGCGCTTACCGACGAGGCGCTGCACCAGACCTACGATGAGGCGGTGAAATCCATGGCGGG